>NZ_JAJCXD010000154.1:751-1165 GCF_021056305.1 Actinokineospora sp. PR83 | reverse complement strand
TCGGACATCCTCGGATCACAGCTCGGTTGACAGCTCCCCGAGGCTTATCGCAGCCTCCTACGTCCTTCATCGGCTCCTGATGCCTAGACATCCACCGTATGCCCTTAACAACTTGTTACAAAGATGCTCGCATCCACTGTGCAGTTCTCAAACACCAACCAGAAAACCAAGACACCCTACGAACACCTACCCGATCCACCCTTCGATGAACCCGCGGTTTGCTCGCGGCCCTGGTCCTGGAACCGAGTCCAACAACCCCAGTGGGGTGTTGTCTCAGGACCCAACAGTGTGCCGGCACACTTCTGATCATCAACCCCGCACACCCGCGTTCCACGCTTCCGAGGAAGCAGTACTTGCACCATGTGCGGCGCCGATGAGCATCAGCTCGTCCAGTAGTTCCACAGCATATGAGCG
>NZ_JAJCXD010000154.1:0-741 GCF_021056305.1 Actinokineospora sp. PR83 | reverse complement strand
CGGACATCCTCGGATCACAGCTCGGTTGACAGCTCCCCGAGGCTTATCGCAGCCTCCTACGTCCTTCATCGGCTCCTGATGCCTAGACATCCACCGTATGCCCTTAACAACTTGTTACAAAGATGCTCGCATCCACTGTGCAGTTCTCAAACACCAACCAGAAAACCCTGGCCATACTGCGAACACCAGCCCAACCAACGTTGGCGATGTGCTCGCGGCCCTGGTCCTGGAACCGAGTCCAACAACCCCTCGTGGGGTGTTGTCTCAGGACCCAACAGTGTGCCGACACATACTCCAACCCCGCACCCCTCACACCACTTTCCACGCACCCTCACAGGTGCAGTACTCATCGTGTTTCAGCGCCGGTGTTGTCGTACTCATCCAGTAGTTTCCACAGCATATGAGCACCACCTGATGGGCATTCGCCATCAGCGTGGTTCTCCCGACCCAGTGCAAGCACTGGGCGGCAGGTGCTCCTTAGAAAGGAGGTGATCCAGCCGCACCTTCCGGTACGGCTACCTTGTTACGACTTCGTCCCAATCGCCAGTCCCACCTTCGACCACTCCCTCAGTAAACTGTTGGGCCATGGGCTTCGGGTGTTACCGACTTTCATGACGTGACGGGCGGTGTGTACAAGGCCCGGGAACGTATTCACCGCAGCGTTGCTGATCTGCGATTACTAGCGACTCCGACTTCACGGGGTCGAGTTGCAGACCCCGATCCGAACTGAGACCGGCTTTA
>NZ_JAJCXD010000153.1:1895-35818 GCF_021056305.1 Actinokineospora sp. PR83 | reverse complement strand
GCCACCGAAACCACCGCCACCGAAACCACCGCCACCGAAACCACCGCCACCGAAACCACCGCCACCGAAACCACCGCCACCGATCGCGCCATCGCCACCGCCGCTGCCGCCGACCGCGCGCCCGGCGGAGGCGGCGCCGCCGAGACCGAGTCCGGCAGCGCCGTCGCCGTCGCCACTGCCCTCGACATCGCCGCTGCCGCCGACCCCGGCGCCGCCGCCGCGTCCGCCACCCCGCCCGCTGCCGCTGTTCTCACCACCGCCACCCCCGCTGCCGCCGAGGTCGCGGTGGCGTCCGAGATCGCCGTCCACCCCGCTGCCGAGGGCGGCGCCGATGGCCTCGCTGATCCGCGCGGCGAACTCGGCCCGTTCCTCGCGCGGGGGCAGCCGGTGGGCCGGGAGGGCGGAGAGGACGCCTCCGACGACCTGTTCCACCGTCAGCGCGGCGGTGTGGTCGAAGTGCCGTTCCACCACGGTGTAGCCGTGCGCGCGCAGGCTGTCGGCGTAGAGCTCGCGGGTTCGCGCGTCGGTGCCGCAGGTGTTCGCCAGGGGGTTGCCCAGCCAGTCGGCGAGGAAGGCGTGGAGGTTGCGGGACCAGTCAGTGTCCTGGTGCCACAGGGGGAGGCCGTTGGAGACCACGAGCACGCCGCCGCCGGGGCGGAGCAGGGTGCGGGCCTCGGCGAAGAGGTGGTCGTGGTCCATCCAGTGCAGTGCCTGGCCCACGGTCAGCGCGCCGACCGTGCCCGGGCCGAGCACCTGGGCCAGCAGCGGCAGATCGGTATCGGAGCCGAGGGCCCAGAGGATGTTGTCCGCCCCCGCGCGCCATTTCCGACTCAAGCTTACCGACGACCACCGACAATCCGCGGCCTCCGGCGGCGAGCCTGTGGACAACTCATCGGACACCTCGCCGGGGGGTCGCATGCCCCCGGTGGTCGCTGCCCTGGCGGCGGCCACCATGTCCGGCTCCGGGTCGACCCCCAGGACGACCCGGAGCCGCCGGGCGAGCGGGCGGGTGAGCTGGCCGGTCCCGCAGCCGAGGTCCACCGCGCTGTCGCGGTCGGTCAGGTCGAACTCCGCGCACACCGCCTCGACCAGCGACGGGGGGTACCCGCGCCGGTACCGGTGGTAGAAGTCGACGACGTCGCCGCTGAAACCCAGTCCGCCCACCGGGTCATCGTGGCGGGTTTCGCGGGGGGTGCGCAGCGGGTTTCACCCTCGGCTCATTCCGCTCACAGCGCACCGGACCCGTGGCGCCGGAGAAGCGGCCGGTCCTGTCCCGACACATCCGGGACAGGACCGGTCACCTGCACTCAGGTCTGTGGAGCAGCCACCGCGAACCGGACCCACCGCGCACCAGACACAGTGGACCGAGCGGCCGGGTCAGTCGCCGGTGGGGGTCTCGCGGGTGGAGAGCAGGGCCTCGACGCCGTCGAGGATGCGTTGGAGGCCGAAGTCGAAGTTGTGGGCGGCGTCGTAGGCCGAGCCGTACGCGGCGCCGACCGCCTCGCCGACGGCGGCGGCCATCGGGTAGCTGGCGAAGTCGACGAGCGCGGCGAGCGCCTGGCCGTTGGCCTGCCACCACTCGACGTCGGTCAGGCCGGTGTCCTTCTGCACCTGGCGGGCGTCGAGCGCCCGGCGCGCGGTGTTCTCCGCGTGGCCGACCACCAGGTTGAGCACCGTGTCCATTTCGACCTCGGACAGGCCGATGTCGGCGATGGCGCGCAGCTCGTAGTCGTACTTGACCATGACGTTGGGGCCCAGCGGCGGCCGGGTGATGCCCAGTTGCAGCATCCACGGGTGCCGGTGGAACAGCGCCCAGTTCTCCTTGGCCACCTGCTCCAGCCGCGCCCGCCAACCGCCCGGCACGTGCTCGGGCTTGTCGGTCTCGGCGTAGACGGTGTCGAGCATCAGGTCGATCAGCTCGGCCTTGCCCGGCACGTAGGTGTAGAGCGACATGGTGCCCACGCCGAGGGAGTCGGCCACCCGGCGCATGGACAGCGCCAGCACACCGTCAGCGTCGGCGACTTCGATGGCCGCCGCGACGATCCGGTCGACGCTGAGGTCGCGCCTGCCGCTGCGCGCGGGGCGCTTCTGGTCCCGCCACAGCAGCGCCAGGCTCCGCGCCGGGTCGCCGCCGCCGCTGTGGTCCCTGGTCTGACCCTTGGTCCCGTCCTTAGCCATGGTTCTCCGATCGTACTGGGTACCAGGGCCCGGCGTCGCCGTGTGCGACCCCTATCGGTCGGAGATTTCCCATTTGCGCCACATGCCCTCCGACCTGCGAGTTCCCGAGGTCTCCTCGGGGTTGTCGTCCAGTGTGGACCAGCTCACGCCGGAGCCGGTGCTACTGGGTCCACTGAGGACGCGGCGGCCCGCCTGCCGACCGCGACCATCACCGTGACCAACGACAGTAGCGGCATCGGGTTACCCAGCACAGTCGCGATCGCGATGTCGGCGGGGACCACGGCGCAGGCGAGCACGAACACCCAGGTCGGTGCCGTGCCCGGGGCGGCCCCGCGCCCGCCGGGCACGCGCCCGCGCGGTTTGGCCACCGACAGCCAGGCCTGGAAGGCGATCGCGCCCGCCATGAGCGCGGGCCCGACCAGCAGGGCGGGCGGGGCCGGGGTGCCCGCCGCGGCCGCGTCGACGGCGGCGTGCAGCTTTCCGGATAGCACGAATATCCCGATATACAACTGGATCAGGGTGATGGCGAACTTCGCCGCCACCCACCAGTGCCGGAAGAACCCCCACGAGGTGGCCGCCGCCAGCACGACGCCGGTCATCGCCGACGCGTTGGCCATCGGCGCCAGCAGGGCCAGGTCGAGCTTCTCGGCCATGGTCGTGGCCGCGACCCGCACCGCCGGGTCGTCCGTCGTCTCGCTCACCGACAGCAGGACGAACAGGCCCAGCGCCTGCGCCATCCAGCCGACCGAGGTGAGCACGTGCAGCCACACGAGCAGGTGCCGCCATCTCTTCGTCGCCATGGGCGCACAGCCTGCCGCGCGGGCGGGTGTTCCCACCTCCTGGAAGAACCCGGACATCTCCCCGACCCGACCTAGGGTCGGACCGTGAGCCACTCGACGCTGGACCACCTGGAGTGCCCCCGCTGCGGCGCCGTGTTCGACGCGCACGCGGTCCAGGGCGTGTGCGACTGCGGCTCGCCGCTGTTCGCCCGCTACGACCTCGACCGCGCCCGCACCGCCTCACCCGCGGGCCGCCCGCCGGACCTGTGGCGCTACCACGAGGTGCTGCCGGTGTCCGCGCCGTCGGCCGTGGTGACCCTCGGTGAGGGCATGACCCCGCTGCTGCCGCTGCCCCGGTTCGGCGCCCGGGTCGGCGTGCCGGACCTGTGGATGAAGGACGAGGGCCTGGTGCCGACCGGTACCTTCAAGGCGCGCGGCGCCGCGGTCGGGGTCTCCCGCGCGGCCGAGCTGGGCGTGACCGGGGTCGCCATGCCGACCAACGGCAACGCGGGCGCCGCGTGGGCGCTCTACGCCGCCCGCGCCGGGCTGCGCGCGCTGATCGCCATGCCCCGCGCCGCCCCGCTCATCACCCGCGCCGAGGTCGTCGCCGCGGGCGCCGACCTGCGGCTGGTCGACGGGCTGATCTCCGACGCCGGGGCGCTGGTGCGCGACTTCCTGGCGGCCGAACCCGGCTACCAGGACGTCTCGACCCTGCGCGAGCCCTACCGGCTGGAGGGCAAGAAGACCCATGGGCTACGAGATCGCCGAGCAGTTCGGCTGGGCCCCGCCGGACGTCATCCTGTACCCGACCGGCGGCGGGGTCGGTCTCATCGGCATCCACAAGGCGCTGGCGGAGATGCGGGCCATGGGCTGGCTGCGCACCGACGTGGTGCCCCGGCTGGTCGCCGTGCAGGCGGCCGGGTGCGCCCCGATCGTCGAGGCGTTCGAGCGCGGCGACACCGAGGCCACGGCACCGGCGGACCCGCGCACCGTGGCCTTCGGCATCACCGTCCCCAAGCCGCTGGGCGACTTCCTGATCCTGCGCGCCGTGCGCGAGACCGGGGGTACGGCGGTCTCGGTCACCGACGAGGAACTGCTGGCCACCCAGCTCGACCTGGCCGCGGCCGAGGGGACGTTCGTCTGCCCGGAGGGCGCCGCGTGCTTCGCCGCGCTGGCCCGGCTGCGCGAGTCGGGGTGGCTGGGGGAGTCCGAGCGGGTGGTCGTGCTCAACACCGGCACCGGGATCAAGTACCCCGACACCGTCAACACCTCAGGCACCTCAGGAGGGGCCGCGGTGCACCAGGTGTAGGTCGGCGATGGCGCCGCGGTCGTGCAGCCGCAGGAACAGGTCGGCGACGTCCGGGTCGAACTGGGTGCCCCTGGCGGCGCGGATCTCCTCGCGGGCCTGGTCGGCCGACAGCGCCGCCTGGTACGGCCGCTGCGACCGCATCGCCGCCCAGGAGTCGCACACCGCCACGATCCGGGCCTCGACCCGGATGTCGCGCCCGGCCATCCGGTCGGGGTAGCCGCGCCCGTCCCACCGCTCGTGGTGCTGGCGGATCACGTGCGCCACCCCCAGGTGCCCCGGCAGCAGCGAGGTCATCCGGAAGCCGTGCTCGGGGTGCCTGCGCACCAGCTCCCACTCGTCCTCGTCGAGCCGCCCCGGTTTCACCAGCACCGAGCGCGGCAGCAGGATCTTGCCCACGTCGTGCAGCCGCCCGGCCAGCTCGGTGCGGCGGACCAGGTCGGAGTCGTAGCCGAACTCGTGCGCCAGCATCCGCGCCCACCTGGCCACCGCCCGGCTGTGCCCGTGGTCGTCGAGCAGGTCGTCGACCGCGTCGGCCACCAGGTGCAGGTAGTCGGTGCCGTGCGGCTCGGGCCGCTCCTGCTCCTCGGGCACCTCGGGGTTGCTGTCGCTGGCCACCACCACCCGGTCGCGGCCCGCGGCCTTGGCGCTGTAGAGGGCGCGGTCGGCGATGGCCACCAGCTCGGCCGGGTTGGTGCCGTGGGTGGGGTAGCGCGCGGTGCCGATGGAGACGGTGACCGCCACCCACCGCTGCTGGGTCACCACGATCGGGGCGCTGGCCACCTGCTCGCGCAGCCGGTCGGCCAGCACCGCCAGCGAGTCCAGCTCGGCGTTGGGCACGATCAGGGCGAACTCCTCGCCGCCGTAGCGGACCAGCACCTCGCCGCCGCGCACGGTCGAGCGCAGCCGGGCGGCGATCTCCACCAGCACCCCGTCGCCCGCCGGGTGCCCGTAGCGGTCGTTGATGGACTTGAAGTGGTCCACGTCCACGATGAGCACCGCCACCGACCCGCCCGAGCGGCGGGCCCTGGCCATCTCCAGCGGCAGTTGCGCCTCGAAGAAGCGCCGGGTGTGCAGGCCGGTGAGCACGTCGGTGATGGCCAGCCTGCGCTGGTCGGACACCAGGATCGCCAGCCGGGTGATGGTCAGCAGGAACAGCAGCGCGCAGGCCCCGGCCACCACCGGGATGTCGCGCAGCGCGCCGGAGAAGTACTGCGCCAGCAGCACCGCGGGGGCCAGCAGCGCCACCCCGGACAGCAGCGCGATCCGGATCGGGTTCAGCGGCCCCTCGTGCACCTGCGCCCGTTCGCTGACCCGCCCCATCGTCGGGTGCAGCGCGCTGGCCCCGAGCAGCAGGTTTCCGGTGAGCCAGATCGCGTCCAGGTAGTTGCCCGCCGCGTAGGTGCCCGTCACCTGCTGCGCGACGTAGATCGTGTCGGCGGTGAGGATCAGCGCCAGCCACCCGACCAGCAGGAAGAACGCCTTCGGCCGCGCGCCCGCGCCCAGCAGCAGCCCGAGCGCGACGGTCAGCAGCACCAGGTCCATCACCGGGTACCCGACCGAGGCCAGCTCGACCAGCACCGGCGCGTCCCGCCGACTCTGCGGGCCGATCAGGTACACCCACGACAGCATCGCCGCGACCACGGCCAGCGTCCCCGCGTCGAGCAGCCCCGGCAGGTCGCGCCCCGGTGCCCGCCTGCGGATGAGCAGCAGCAGCCCGAGCGCGGCGGGCAGGTAGTGCCCCAGGTAGAACACGTCCGCCCAGGACGGGAACGCGGTGATCCCGAAGGTGTAGTGCGAGACGTAGAAGACCGCGTCGGCGGTGAAGTAGGTGGCCTGGCTCACCGCGATGAGCGCCCACGGCAGCCGGTCCCCGCGCCGCCCCCTGGCCGCCCCCACGGCCACCGCGACGGCCGCCGACCCGCTCAGCAGGCTGTAGAGCACGACCCGGGCGGGGAACCCGTCGGCGTGGACGGGCGTGAGGTAGTACACGACGACCAGCGCGAACCCCGCCAGCAGGTATGCCAGCCAGGCACCACGCGCGGTGCCGGTCCCGTTCTCGGGCCGGGTGCCTCCCCGGTCGCCCGCGCCGTTCTCCGTCTCCATCACCCCGGACGCTCATCCCGCTCCGGCCCGCCCGGCCGTCGCGCTGTGTCGGCAGACAGCGATCATGCCGCATCGGGTGGGGTCCGCGCGGGAACCATCGGTATCCGACTCATCGCCCGTTCGGCCCAACATCATGGCACAACCGCACAACGACGGGCGCCCGCCGAGGTTACGGGGCCGAAAGCCGCTGTCGGGTGCTCTCACCTGGTGCCGGCGGTGGTCGGACGGGCTTCGCCGACCCGGCCCGGTTGAACCCGCAGGTCAGCTCGACGAGGCCGACGGGCGCCGGTGATGTGGTCAGGGGCGAGTTCGCCCACTGTTCATGTCGGCGCGGAGCGGTTGCCGGAGAACGGGCTCGCCGGGCGGTGCGGAGGCGTGGTCGCGCAGTGGCGGGGGCTGCCCGCGCGGGTCTCGGTTCACCCGCGCGGGTCAGCGGGAGGTGGCGCCGGTCAGGCGCCCACGGTGACGGGGATGCGGGGGAGCGTGCGGTCCGGGTCGTCGTCGTCCGCCGGGGCGGGCGGGGTGCGGTGGGGGGTGGTCGGGGTGGGCACGGGGTCCGAGAGGAGGTCCAGGCCCGCCTCGCGGACCGTGGCCAGGCTGGCCACCAGCTGCGCGTGGACCCGGCGCTTGCGGTCCACCAGCTCGGCGAACTCGGCGCGGGCGGCGGCGAGCACGCGGTTGGCCCGCTCCCGGGCGCCCTCGGTCATCGCGGCGCACTCGCGTTCGGTGGCAGCGGTGCGTTCTACCAGCTCAGCGGTGGTGCGGGCGCGCTCGACGTCGAGTTCGGCGGCCAGCCGCCCGCGCAGCTCGGCCATCTCCTCGGCCACCCGCTCGCGCTCGGCGGCCAGGTCGGCCTCGGTGCGGGCGCGCAGTTCGGCCAGCTCGACCTCGGTCCGCTCCCTGGCTCGGGCCAGGTCGGCGCTGGTCTGCTCGCTGTCGGCGGCGGTTTCCGCGCGCGCCGCGGCGAGGTCGGCTTCGGTGGCCTGCCGGAGCCGGGTCAGCTCGGCCTCGGTGTCGGCGCGCAGCTCGGCCAGTTCCGCTTCGGTGCGCAGGCGTTCCGCGGCCAGTTCGGCCTCGGTGCGGGTGCGCAGGTCGGTGAGTTCGGTCTCGGTGCGCAGGCGTTCCGCGGTCAGCTCGGCCTGGGTGCGGGTGCGCAGCTCGGCCATCTCCGAGGTGGTCCGAGTGCGCAGCTCCGCCATCTCGGCGGTGGTCGTGGTGCGGAGTTCGGCCAGCTCAGCGGTGGTGCGGGCACGGTCGGCGATCAGCGCCTCGCGCTCGGCGACCAGGGCCGCCCGCTCGCCGGAGAACTCCGCGTCGCGGGCCGCTGCTGCTTCCGCGTCCAGGCGAGCGCGTTCCCGCTGGGCGTGCGCGTCCTCCGCGCGGACCCGGTTGCGGATGTCCGCCGCCTCGGCCGAGGCGCGGGCGACGATCTCCTCGGCTTCCTCCCTGGCGATCTCGACCATGCCCGTCAGCCGCTCGGTCAGCGACTCCGCCGACAGCGGCGCCCGCCTGATCCGGGCGAGGCGCCCGCGCAGGAGTTCGTTCTCCTCGCGCAGGTTGGTCAGCTCCGCCCCGAGGCGCTGCCCGGCGCGCTGGTGCTCGGCGGCGGCGGCGCGGAGTTCGCCGATGGCTCGGTCCACCTGACCCCGGTGGTACCCCCGCCAGGAGCTGTCGAAGACGGTCATGGGTGTCTCCTTCCGGGAGTCGGCGGCATTTCCTTTACTACCAGCATTTTTCCCCGGTGGCGAACAGCGGAAACCGTCGCGGTGGTCACTCACTCCACAAAGGACAAACAAACAGTCCTGGTCGGAACACCTCGGACGACGGGGCCCGCGGCGCGTGCGCCGCGGGCCCCGTCACTCAATCGTCACAACGTGCGCGTGTCAGCAGCCGAGGTTGTTGCCCGGGGTCGTGCCCAGGAGCGCGGTGAACCTCCGGTAGGCGTCGATGCGGCTCTGGACCTGACCGGGGTTGCCGCCGTTGCACTCCAGGGCGCCGTTGATGCTGCGGATGGTCTCGCCGAAACCCGCGCCGGTCACCATGGCGTTGTGCGGGGTCATGGTGCCGGGGCCGGACTGGGTGTTCCAGTACCAGAGGCCGGTCTTCCACGCGACGGCCGAGTCCCGCTCCACCAGGTACGGGTTGCGCAGCAGGTCGATGCCCAAGGCGTCGCCCGCTGCTTTGTAATTGAAATTCCACGAGAGCTGGATCGGGCCGCGGCCGTAGTAGGCGGCCTGCCCGGCCGGGCAGCCGTAGGGCTGGGTCGCGTCGCAGTAGTGCGGGTAGTTCGCCTCGTTGATCTCCTTGATGTGGACCAGGCCGCCGGTCTCGTGGTTGACGTTGGCCAGGAAGGCCGCCGCCTCGCGGCGCTTCGTGGTGTCGTCGCCGGTGTTGGCGAAGCCGGGGTAGGCGCTGATGGCCGCGGTCAACCCCGCGTAGGTGTAGAAGGGGTTCCGGCTCGGGAACATCGAGTTGAACTGCTGCTCGCTGACCACGAACCCGGAGGGGTTGCCCGGCGGGGTCGTGCCGCCGCAGCCGCCCGCGTCGGCCCAGACCTGCGCGGAGCCGGGGGTCTCCCCCTGCGTCCACCACTTCGCGGACCAGTTGTGCCCGTTGTGCGAGGCGGTGTTGCCGCCGACGTAGACGGTGCCCGGGTTCCAGGGCGCGGCGCAGTCGACCGCCGCGGCCTGGCCCGCGCCCGCGACGGCGAGGCCCGCGGCGGCGGTGAGGGCGGACAGGAGGGCGAGGAGGCGGTTTCTCGACACGTGATCACTTCCGTTTCGTGGACGGATCCGGCACGCGGTGGGCACGGTGACGCACCGTGTGGTGAGGATTACTCAAGCTGATCGGGCCTGAGCGCGTCAAGGTCTAGACCATTATTTTTGGTTTAGACCTCTTGTGGCGATTGATGCCTGGTCGGCGTCGTGCCACCGCCGTTGATCTACGCTTCGCAGCGCCCGGGTGGTCCGCAGGCGCCCGGTTTCCGCCGAAGGGAATGCGATGACGCGATCCGCGAGTGAACTGTTGACCTGGGCGCAGCGGGAGCTGCTCCCGGGCGAGCACGAGAACCTGTTCGTGCCCAGGGTGGCCTCCGGTGCGGCGCCGCTCGCAGCGCTGCGCGCGCTGGCCGAGGAGGAGCTGCGCATCGTCCCCAGCGACTGGCGCACCTTCCTGGCCCTGGCCGCCCAGGCCGTCGACCCCGCCGCCCGCGACGTCTTCTCCGCGCTGGCCGGTGGCGAGGGGGTGGCCCTGGCCAGGCTGCGCGACTTCGCCACCGCCGCGGGCCTCGACCCCGACGCCCCCACCGAGCCGCGCGCGGGCTGCCAGGCCTACCCGTCCTACCTCGCCTGGCTGGCCCTCAACGGCAACCCCCGCGACGCCCTGCTGGCCATCCTGGCCAACTTCGCCGCGTGGGGCGGCTACTGCGCGTCGATCTCCGCGGGCCTGCGCGAGCACTACGGCTTCGACGAGACCGGCACCGCGTTCTTCGACTTCTTCGCCACCCCCGTCCCCGAGCTGGAGGCCCAGTACGCCGCGGCCCTCCAGCAGGCCCTGGACGACGGGTGGACCGAGGAGCGCGCCATGGTCTACGGCCGCCTGCTGCAGAGCTACGAGCTGCTGTTCTGGAACACCCTGGCCACCGTCACCGACTGACGACCGCCCGGGGTCGGGCCGCGCGGCCCGACCCCGGGATCTGTTTCCGGCTCGCTGTCCACCGCGCCCGTGCGGTCGACTGGGCGTTCCGGAATGCGCGGGTACCGGCCCGGTCGCCGATCGCCGCTCCGATGAGCCGATCCCCGTTCACCGTCGAAGTCGCGGAAGAACTAACGCGCCCGGGAACACCTTCGCCGCCTCCACGTGCCGCACGCGCGGTTCGACCGCGCCCGCGTGCCGGTGGGCACCTGATTCCGCACCCTGTTCATTGGCGTTCCCGACGGGTCGCGCAGGCGACGCTGCGTCCGGGAACCGACACTTTGCGCCGAACCACCCGGGAAATCGACCGGGAAGACGGGCTGTCGCGCGGTGATAAAGCGGGGTGGTATGACGGTGGACACGGTGCGCGCGGTGGGGTGCGAGCGAGGCGGTGGGCGGCGCTTCCCATTCCCACTTCCCGGCCCGGCGCGGTGCTCGCGCGGGTGCCGCCCACCGGCGTCCCCCGATCCGATACCCGCCGGTACGGTCGGCGTGGTTCCGCGGTGCCGGTTCGGCCCGCCGACGTGGGACCGTGCCGGGTCGTGGGGTCTGACCTGCCCCCGAGCCGCCCGCGTCCTGTTCCCGCCGGTTCACCTGCCGCGTTGCGCCCGCGTGGGTAATGGGGTTTAATCGCCGGTGGCGGATATCGCGTGCGCGAAAGGGAAAGCGACTGCTTTCCCCCGGCGGGCTCCCTGCGGGGGCGGGAGCCGGACAAAGCCTGAGGCCGCGTCAACGTACCCCCTATCCGCTCCGGGGGTGGTCCCGGGTGGGAAATCAGTCGAACACGACCGGGTGCGAGTTGCCGGATGGTGGGCGAACCGTATCTTTTTCGGCGGGTCAGCTTTCCGTCGAATGCTTCTTGCTGCTAACTTCCCGTCCACAAGCAACAACCATGCTCACACGAGGTGCCCCCCATGGCTCAGAAGACAATTGTCCAGCTCTTCGACGACCTGGACGGTTCGACCGGTGACGACATCCGCTCCGTCGAGTTCAGCCTCGACGGAGTGCGCTACGAGATCGACCTGAACGAATCGAACGCGAACCGACTGCGCGACGAGCTGGCCGAGTTCATCGAGGCCGCGCGCCGCACCGGCGGGCGCGTCAAGCGCTCGGCCGCCGCGTCGAGCCCGGTCAAGGCCGCGGGCGAGGGGCGCTCCAAGGAGCAGACCAAGGCCATCCGCGACTGGGCCAGGCAGAACGGCCACGAGATCTCCGAGCGCGGCCGCATCCCGTCCGCGGTCGTCGAGGCCTTCGAGGAGGCGCACGCCGCCAAGCCCAAGGGCGGCGGCGGTGGCAAGGCCAAGAAGGCGGCCTTCTCCGGCTGATCGCGCCCGCACGGGCACCGAACGCGAGCGCGGCCACCCCCGACCCCGGGGTGGCCGCGCTCGTCTCGTCCTCGCACCGGTCCATCTCGTACCGGTCGGCGGGGTCGGTCCGCTCGCGCGGTCCGGGGGCCGGGCCTCCGCATCGGCCACGCCACCGGCGCCGGGAGCGCCCCGCCGGGTGCGACCCGGACCGGACCCGCATCGGCCCGCCGTCGTCAGCGCCCACGCTTCTGCGGTGATCTTCCCTCGTGCCCTCGTCAGCGCTGCGCGAACGACGACAGGGCGGACAGCGACCGCACGAAGTCCGCGCGGTCCCCACCCAGGACGCCGAAGTACTCGGCGTCCGCCTTCTCCACGTCGGTCAGGGCCACCGCCGCCAGCGCCCGGCCGACCTGGGTCAGCCTGAGCAGGCGGGCGCGGCTGTCCGCCGGGTCCACCTCGCGGACCAGCAGACCCCGGTCGGCGAGCTTGCGCAGCACCTGGCTGGCCATCATGGGGTCGATCCCCACGAAGTCCGCGAGCCGCTGCTGGCTGGGCGGGTCGCCGCGCGACTCCAGCCAGAGCAGGCTCGCCAGCAGCACGAACTGCACGTGGGTCAGCTCGTGCCGCGCCAGCGCGGCGCGCATCGCCCGCTGCCAGGCGAGCGTCACCCGCCAGAGCAGAAATCCGGCACTCTGCTCCGGGGCGACCCAGTCCGGACGCGGTGTGGTCATACCAGGCTGGACTCCTCGGCCAACGACGCCAGCTTCGCCAGCGCGGCGGGCACCCCGGCGGTCACGACCGGCCCCAGCTCCTGCGCGGCGGGGCCCTCGATGGTGACCCGGTGGCTGATCTCGGTGCCCGCGCCGGTCGGGGTCAGGGTGTGGGTGAAGCGCAGGGTCGCACCGGGGATCTCGGTGACGTCGGCGAACCGCGCGTTCGGCTCGACCTCGGTCAGGGTGAACGGGATCGGCGGCTGACCGGTGATGGTCATGGTGCCGCTGGTGCCCACGGTGAAGTCGCCGTCCACGGACACATTCTCCATGCCCGCGTCCCACGACGGCCACGTGGTCGTGTCGGCCCACAGCGCCCAGACGGCGGCGGCGGGGGCGGTGGTGGTGGCGGAGTGCTCGTACTCGAAGGAAGTCATGCGTACATACAATATGCGCGCATAGTGTCTGTCAACCCCTGTTCGGACGCCGGTCCGGAGGTGGGGGCCGGGGGTGCGCGAACGGCCCAACGGGCCGGTGACGATCCGTGCGCGTCCGAGTGCGCTCCCGGGTAAACGGGCATTCGGACAACAGCAACCGGGCGTGTGGCTCCGGTCACTCCGGTGAACTCCGCTGGTGGGCCGGACGTGGACGGCGTGAAACGGGCACCACTCGGTTCCACGACCGGGTGGTGCGCGGGTTGTTCGGGCGTGCGGTCGGTGTTACTCATTGACGGTGCCCGAGCGGGCACTCCGGTGTCCGATCAGACGGGCGCCTGCCGGGGTCGTCCGGGAGCGGGAGGTGGACGTGCAGGCCGAAGAGCGCAAGCGCCGGATCCTGGCCCGGGCCCGCACCGACGGGCGGGTCGACGTGATGGACATGGCGGCCGAGTTCGAGGTGGCGCCGGAGACGGTGCGCCGGGACCTGCGGCTGCTGCACGAGCACGGGTTGGTGCGGCGCACCCACGGTGGGGCGCTGCCGGTGGAGAGCGCCGGGTTCGAGACCGGGCTGGCCTCCCGGGCCTCGTCGAAGGTGGCGGAGAAGCGGCGGATCGCGCAGGTGGCGGCGGAGCGGCTCGACGACGCGGAGACGATCTTCGTGGACGAGGGGTTCACGCCGCAGCTGGTGGCCGAGGCGTTGCCGACGGATCGGCCGCTGACCGTGGTGACCGCCTCGCTGCCGACCGCCGCGAGCCTGTCGACCTCGCCGTCGATCACCGTGCTGATGCTCGGGGGCCGGGTGCGCGGGCGGACGCTGGCCACCGTGGAGCACTGGGCGGTGGCGATGCTCGGGGAGATGGTGATCGACCTGGCCTACATCGGTGCCAACGGGATCTCCCGCGAGCACGGGCTGACCACCCCCGACCCGGTGGTCGGGGCGGTGAAGGCGCAGGCGGTCAAGGTGGCGCGGCGGCGGGTGTTCGTCGGCGTGCACACGAAGTTCGGCGTGGCCAGCTTCAGCCGGTTCGCCACCGTTCCCGACCTGGAGGCGATCGTGACCGACTCGTCGCTGCCCGTCGCCGAGGCGCACCGGTACGCGGCACTGGGTCCCCGGGTGCTGCGGACCTAGCCCCGCACAACGCGAGAACCACAACTGTCCAGGGCCGTCCACAGTGGCGGCCCCGGTGGAGGACGGCCGCGTGCGGCCGCGAAGAAGGGAAGACGATGAGGTCTCACCTGCGGGTGGCCGCGGTTCTGTCCACGGCCGGACTGGTGGTTGCCGCGTGCAGCGGCGCCGGGGGCGGGGGGTCGTCCGACGACGCCCAGTCGATCAACGTGCTGATGGTGAACAACCCGCAGATGGTGGACCTGCAGAAGCTGACCACCGACAACTTCACCAAGCAGACCGGCATCAAGGTGAACTTCACCGTGCTGCCGGAGAACGACGTCCGGGACAAGATCAGCCAGGACTTCTCCAGCCAGGCCGGGCAGTACGACGTGGCGACGATCTCCAACTACGAGACGCCGATCTACGCCAAGAACCAGTGGCTGGCCCCGCTCGACGACCACATCAAGGGCGACCCCGCCTTCGACCAGGCCGACATCCTCGAACCCATCAGCAAGTCGCTCACCGCCGCGGACGGCAAGGTCTACGCCGAGCCGTTCTACGGCGAGGCGTCGATGCTGATGTACCGCAAGGACGTCCTGGACGCCAAGGGCATCACCATGCCGGAGAAGCCGACCTGGCAGCAGGTGGCCGACATCGCCGCCCGGGTCGACGGGGCGCAGCCGGGCATGAAGGGCATCTGCCTGCGCGGGCAGCCGGGCTGGGGCGAGCTGATGGCCCCGCTGACCACCGTGGTCAACACCTTCGGCGGCACCTGGTTCACCGAGGACTGGCAGGCGAAGGTCAACGCCCCCGAGTTCACCGAGGCCACCAAGTTCTACGTCGACCTCGTCCGCGCGCACGGTGAGCCCGGTTCGGCGCAGGCCGGGTTCGCCGAGTGCCTGAACTCGATGACCCAGAGCAAGACCGCCATGTGGTACGACGCGACCTCCGCGGCGGGCCAACTGGAGGCCGACAACTCCCCGGTCAAGGGCAAGCTGGCCTACGCGCAGGCCCCGGTGGTCAAGACCGAGGCGTCGCAGTGGCTCTACACCTGGGCGTTCGGGGTGCAGAAGGCGTCGAAGAAGACCGACGCCGCGTGGAAGTTCATCTCCTGGGCCTCGGGCAAGGAGTACGAGAAGCTGGTCGGCACGACCGAGGGCTGGGCGAAGGTCCCCGACGGCAAGCGCGCCTCCACCTACGCCAACCCGGACTACCTGGCCAAGGGCGGCGCGTTCGCCAAGCAGGTCGAGGAGGCCATCAAGGGCGCCAAGCCGGACGACCCCGGCACCACCAAGCGCCCCGCCCCCGGCATCCAGTTCGTCGGCATCCCGGAGTTCACCGACCTCGGCACGCAGGTCTCGCAGAAGATCAGCGCGGCCATCGCCGGGTCGTCCTCCGTGGACGAGGCGCTGGCGCAGAGCCAGGAGCTGGCCACCAAGGTCGGCGCGAAGTACGCGGGCAAGTAACTCCGAGCGGATCGGGAGGCAGAGATGGCGATCGACACCGCACCACCGCCCACCCGCAGCGGCCCCCGCACCCGGGAGCGGCCCGGACCCGGCGCGGGCCGGGCCGCCCGCTGGGTCCGCCGGGCACCGCTGCTGCCCGCGCTGATCTTCACGATCGTGGTCACCCAGCTCCCGTTCCTGGCCACGCTGGTGATCTCGACGCTGCGCTGGAACTCGCTGGACCCGGACAACCGGGGCTTCGCGGGGGTGGACAACTACGTCGCGGTCTTCTCCGACCCGGCGCTGCGCGACTCGGTGGTCACCACGGTGGTCCTCACCGCGGTGGTGGTGATCGTCAGCCTGGTCCTCGGGCTCGGCCTGGCCCTGCTGCTCGACCAGAAGTTCCGCGGGCGGGGCGCGGTGCGCACCATGCTCATCGCGCCCTTCCTCGTGGTGCCCGTCGCCGCGGCGCTGCTGTGGAAGCACGCGCTCTACAACCCCGACTACGGCCTGCTCAACGGCGCGCTGAACTGGCTGGGCAACCTTTTCGGGTTCGAAGCGCCGCAGCCGGAGTGGATCAGCGACATGCCGCTCACCGCGGTCATCATCTCGCTGGTGTGGCAGTGGACGCCGTTCATGATGCTGATCCTGCTGGCGGGCCTGCAATCGCGGCCGATGGACGTGGTGGAGGCCGCCTCCATCGACGGGGCCGGCGGGTTCCAGGTGTTCCGGTACCTGACCTTCCCGCACCTGCGCCAGTACCTCGAACTCGGCGGGCTGCTGGGGTCGATCTACGTCGTGCAGAACTTCGACGCGGTCTTCACCATCACCTCCGGCGGGCTCGGCACGGCGAACCTGCCGTACCAGATCTACCAGACCTTCTACCAGGCCCACGACTACGGGCAGGCGTCCGCGGCGGGCGTGGTCGTGGTGGTCGGCTCGATCATCATCGCCACCTTCGCGCTGCGCACGGTGTCGTCGCTGTTCAAGAACGAGGGGGCACGATGAGCACCGCCACCGCCACCCGGCCCACCCGCGTCAACAAGCCCAGGAAGGCTTGGCGCCCCTGGGGTCTGATCGCCTGGATCTGCGGGCTGATCTTCGTCGCCCCGGTGCTGTGGATGGTGCTCACCTCGCTGCACAGCGAGCCCGACGCCGCCACCAACCCGCCCTCGCTCGGCGCCCCGCTCACCTTCGACGGGTACGCGGAGTTCTTCAGCGGCACCGGCGGCGCGGGCCCGTGGCCGCCGCTGATCAACTCCTTCAGCGCGAGCATCGGCTCGACCCTGCTGGTGCTGCTGCTGGCGATCCCGGCCGCCTACGCGCTGAGCATCAAACCGGTGGAGAAGTGGACCGACGTCCTGTTCTTCTTCCTGTCCACCAAGATGATGCCGGTCGTCGCCGCGCTGCTGCCGATCTACCTGGTCGCGCAGTACAGCGGGATGCTGGACAACATCTCGTTCCTGACCGTGCTCTACACCTCGATGAACCTGCCCATCGCGGTGTGGCTGATGCGCTCGTTCCTCGCCGAGGTCCCCAGGGAGATCCTGGAGGCCGCGGCGATCGACGGGGCCGGGCTGCTCACCACCCTGCGCCGCGTGGTGGCGCCGGTGGCCATGCCCGGCATCGCGGCCACCGCGCTGATCTGCTTCATCTTCAGCTGGAACGAGCTGCTGTTCGCCCGGGTCCTCACCGGTGTCGTCGCGGGCACCGCGCCGGTCTACCTGACCGGTTTCGTCACCAGCCAGGGCCTGTTCCTGGCCAAGGTGTGCGCCGCGGCCACGGTCGTGTCCCTCCCGGTCCTCATCGCCGGGTTCGCCGCCCAGGACAAGCTGGTCCAGGGCCTGTCACTGGGAGCTGTGAAATGAAGGCTGCGGTCATCACCGGCGTCGGTGCGGTCGAGGTCACCGAGGTGCCCGACCCGACGCCGGGTCCGCGCGACGTGGTCGTCGACGTCGCCGCCTGCGGCCTGTGCGGCACCGACCTGCACATCCTCCAGGGCGAGTTCGCCCCCACGCTGCCGATCGTGCCCGGCCACGAGTTCGCCGGGACGGTCGCGGAGGTCGGTGCCGAGGTCACCGAGGTCCGGGTGGGGGACCGGGTGGCGGTCGACCCGTCGCTGTACTGCCACGAGTGCCGCATGTGCCGGGTGGGCCGCAACAACCTGTGCGAGCGGTGGAACGCGATCGGGGTGTCCAAGCCAGGCGGGGCGGCGGAGTTCGCGGTCGCGCCGGTCGCCAACTGCGTGAAGCTGCCCGACCACATCCGCACCGAGGACGCCGCGCTCATCGAGCCGCTGTCGTGCGCGGTCCGCGGCTACGACGTGCTGCGCGCACAGATGGCCGCCCGGGTGCTCATCTACGGTTCCGGCACCATGGGCCTGATGATGCTGCAACTGGGCAAGCTCACCGGCGCGGCGTCGATCGACGTGGTCGACCTCAACGAGGAGCGGCTCAAGACCGCCGTGCAGCTCGGCGTCTCCGCCACCGGGGTCAACGCCGACGAGCTGGACAACCCGCGCGGCTGGGACGTCGTCATCGACGCCACCGGCAACCAGAAGGCCATCCAGGACGGCATCGGCCGCGTCGCCCCCGGCGGCACGTTCCTCCAGTTCGGCGTCTCCGACTACGCGACCAAGGTCACCATCGAGCCGTACAAGATCTACAACCAGGAGATCACCATCACCGGCTCGATGGCCGTGCTGCACTCCTACGAGCGCGCCGCCGACCTGTTCGCCGCCGGTGTCCTCGACCCGGCCGTGTTCATCAGCGACCGGATGCCGCTGGCGGAGTACCCGCACGCGCTCGACCTGTTCCGCAACGGGATCGGGCGCAAGATCCAGGTCCTGTGCTGACCCCCTGAGGACCCGCGGGCCACCTGCCGGAGAAGCCCCCGGCAGGTGGCCCGCACCAGGCTCGCCAACTCATCGGGTGCGAAACGCTCGATTACCTCGATCGGCTGGTCAGCACTCAAGGATCGGCGCAGTCTGCGCGAAACCTGAGACAGACGATCCCGTCAGCACGTACGGTGACCCTCGGTGACGCACCACTATCGCAGGGGGCATCCGTGTACATCGATGAGGGTGAGTCCGCGTCGCTTGAGGCCATCGGCAAGTCGATGGAAGCATTCGTGGGCGCCGCCGCCGCAGGTCAGTTCGCCGTCAACCAGCACGGCGGGGACGCCATGCTGGCGGCTATCCGCAAGATGGCCGACTGGATCGCGGACAACCGAGGCAGGTGGATCGTCTTGGCGCAGGAGCCCTTGCTGGGATCCAGCAATGCCGCGGAGGTGATGAAGCCGTTCGTCCAGCAGGTGGCCGTGGATCCCCGGGGTTTCCTGACGCAGCTCAATGCTCTGGCGAAGTCGCTGAGCCAAGCCGAGGTCGCCATCAAGCAGGCGATGGAGAACTACCGCGAAGTCGACGAGGACAGTGCGAGTAGGCTCACGTGAGAGGGGGTCTGATCCATGGTTCTCGTTCGCGCCTGTGTCGTCTTAGCGGTGCTGGTGTTCACGGTGGTCTCCGGGTGTTCGACCAAGACCGCCGGGAGTGCTGTGCCCGGCGTGGTGGATTCGGGTGCCCCCGAGCCGTCGACGACCCCGACCAGGTCGACCTCGGAGTCGGGAGGGCCGACCAGGTCCGGCAGTTCGGCGGCCAGCATCGACCCGTGTGCTCTGTTCACCCCGGCGACAAAGGCCGCGCTTGGCGTGACAGGTCCCGCCAAGCCCGACGAGACGAGGATCGCGCGTTTCTGCCAGTGGAAGGTCGACAAAGGTTCGATCGCGGACAGTTACCACTTCACGGTCGCTGTGTTCCCCGAACTGGGCATCGACCAACTTGTCGCCGACGGGGAGAAGAAGTCCATTTCGGTGGGCTCCCGCCGGGCCGTCCAAGCCATCACACAGCTCAATGACGTCTGTATGGTGTCCATCGAGTTGACGGCGACGTCGCGGGTGGATGTGACGGGGATCGGGACCGGGGGGACGATGGAGCCCGCCGTGCTGTGCCCGAAGGTGCTGGACGCGGCGAAGCTGGTGGAGCCGGAACTCCCGTGATCGCACACCGCCTGCCCTGAGTGGTGGCGTTCGGGGTGGGTTGTCGTCTCCGACCCACGACACGCTGCCCGCTCGGCGGGTGTGGTCTGCTGTGCGGGTGTGCAGCGAACCACTTCCACGGCAGGGGCGGTACCCGGTGCGGTTCGGCACCGCCGAGATCCTGCGCGACCTCGACCGGGCAGACGGCTGGCTGCTGTCGGTCGGCGGGATCGCGCAGTCGTACGTGGATCTCGCCGACCCGGCGCACCTGGAGTTCGACTACATGCGCCGGATCGCCGACGTCCTCGACTGCCTGCCCGGGGGGCCGCTGGACGTGCTGCACGTCGGCGGTGGGGCGGGCACGCTCGCGCGCTACCTGGCCGCCACCCGGCCCGGGTCGGCGCAGGAGCTGGTGGACGCGGACGCGGAGCTGGTGGCGCTGGCGGTGGAGCAGTTCGGGCTCGACCGGGTGCCCGGGCTGGACGTGGTGGTGGGGGAGGGGCGGCCCGCGCTGGCCGCCGCCGGGCCGGGGTCGCGGGACGTGGTCATCCTCGACGCGTTCGTGCGGGCGGTGATCCCGGACGGGATGGTGACCGTGGAGTCGGTGGCGGAGGTGGCGCGCGTGCTGCGGGCCGACGGGGTGTGCCTGGTGAACATCACCGACGGCCCCGGTCTGCCCTACGCGCGGCGGGTGCTGGCCACCCTGGGCGCCGTGTTCGCCGAGGTCATGCTGGTGGGGGAGCCCGCGGTGCTGCGCGGTCGGCGGTTCAGCAACCTGGTGGTCGCCGCGTCCGCCGAGCCGCTGCCGGTGGCGGAGGTCGCCGGGCGCGCGGCGGCGGCGCCCTTCCCCGCCCGGTGCGTGACCGACCGGGACCTGCGCGAGCTGTCCGGCTCCGCGCGGCCGATGGTGGACGGCGAACCGGTGCCCGCCCCGGTGCCGCCGCCGGACCTGTTCACCTGACCGGGACGGTAGCCGGGCGGGCCGGTGGGTAGCCCGGGGGCATGGACGACGACGAGCGCAAGCGGGTCAGGGCCGAGTTCGACGACGTGGTCAACGTGACCCCGGCGCGGCTGGAGAAGTGGCTCGACACCGACGAGTCGAAGTCGGTGGGCGACAAGGACGGCGGCGGCGAGTCCACCGGGCACCAGTCCGGGCGGCACATCGTGCGCATCCTGCGGGCCGAGCGCGGCGAGCTGTCCGATGCCGACTACGCGCACATGCGCAAGGTCGTGGGCTACGTCCACCGCCACACCGCCCAGCGCCCGCACGGCGACGTGGAGCACACCCCGTGGCGGTACTCGCTGCTGAACTGGGGCCACGACCCGCTCTGAGGTTTTCCCCGCACCGCCCCCGGGCACCCACCGGCCATGCCCGACACCCCCGAACGCGCCACCGCCGTCCTCGACGTCGACGGGACGCTGGTCGACACCAACTACCAGCACGCCCTGGCGTGGTACCGCGCCTTCCGCGGCGTCGGACGGACCCTGCCGGTGTGGCGGCTGCACCGGCACATCGGGATGGGTGGCGACCGCCTGGTGCCCGCGGTGGCCGGTGAGGACTTCGAGCGCGCCTTCGGCGACGAGGTGCGCGAAGCCTGGGTCGGTGAGTTCGACGCCCTGATCGACGAGGTGCGCCCGTTCGAGGGGGTCGACCGGCTGCTGGGCGGGCTGCGCGAGCGCGGGTTCGAGGTCGTGCTCGCCACCTCGGGCAAGCCCGAGCACGTGGACGTCTTCCGGGACCTGCTCGACGCCCGCGACCTCCCCTACACCACCTCCGAGGACGTCGGGGACACCAAGCCCGCCCCGGACCTCATGCAGGTCGCCCTGGACAAGGTCGGGGCCACCGAGGCGGTCGCCCTGGGCGACTCCGTGTGGGACTTCCACGCCGCCCGCAAGCTCGGGCTGCGCACGGTCGGCCTGCTCACCGGCGGTTTCGGCGAGGCCGAGCTGCGCGACGCAGGCGCCGAGGCGGTGTTCCCGTCGGTCCTCGACCTCGCCGACAACCTGGACGTCTCCCCGTTCAGCCGAACAGGCCCTGACCCCAGTACTCCCCGTCCCTGACCCCCGGGGGCACGGCGAAGTGCCCGGAACCGTTGTGCTCCAGGTATTCCATCATCAGGTCCTTCGACGACAGCGCCATCTGCATCGGCACGAACTGGGTGCGGGTGTCCCGGTTGAAGCAGACGAAGAACAGGCCCGCGTCCAGGTGGCCCAAGCCGTCGCTGCCGTCGGTGAAGTTGTAGCCGCGGCGCAGGATCTTGGCGCCCTTCAGGGTTTCCGCGGACGCCAGCCGCACGTGGGCGTCCTCGGCGATCACCGGCACCCCGCCCGCGCCGCGCACGTGCAGGTCGACCGAGTCGAACTCGTCCCGCTGCCCCAGCGGGGCACCGCTGCCCTTGCGGCGGCCGACGATGGTCTCCTGCTCGGCCAGCGGGGCGCGGTCCCAGGTCTCCACGTGCATCCGGATGCGGCGGGCCACCAGGTAGCTGCCGCCGACCATCCACCGCGGGCCGTCCGACTCGGCCACCCACACGTGCTCGGCCAGCCCGGCCGGGTCCTCGGCCTTGAGGTTGTTCGTGCCGTCCTTGAAGCCGAACAGGTTGCGCGGGGTGGCCTGCGCGGTCGAGGTCGACGACGTGCGGCCGAAGCCCAACTGCGACCAGCGCACCGCCACCCGGCCGAAGCCGACCCTGGCCAGGTTGCGGATCGCGTGCACCGCCACCTGCGGGTCGTTCGCGCACGCCTGCACGCACAGGTCGCCGCCGGTGCGGTTCGGGTCCAGGTTGTCCTTCGGGAAGCGCGGCAGGTCGATCAGCGCGGGCGGGCGCTGCCCGGCCAGGCCGAACCGGTCGTCGAACAGCGACGGGCCGAAGCCGATGGTCAGCGTCAGCGCCGACGCGGGCAGGCCCAGCGCCTCCCCGGTGTCGGCGGGCGGGGCCGCGGCGCCGCCGCCGACCGCCCCGTCCGGCTCGGCCTCCTCGCCCCTGGTCATCCGCTCGGCCACGGCGGTCCACTCGCGCAGCAGGTCGCGCAGCTCGGCGCGGTCGCGGGTGGTCACGTCGAACGCGACGAAGTGCGTGCGGTCCTGCGCGGGCGTGACGATGCCCGCCTGGTGCTCGCCGCGGAAGGGCACCGGGGCGGCGGTGTCGACCACGGTCGGGTGCACCTGCGGCTGGTCGGCCGCCAGCGCCCCGGCCGCCGCGCCGAGCCCGGCGACGGCGACCCCCGCCCCGGCGAGGCCGAACAGCCGCCGCCGGGACACCCCGGTGGGATTGTCCGCTCTGCTCCCGGTCACTTCTGCGCCACCACCTCGGCCACCTTGCTGATCGGCTCGCTGAGCGCGTCGACCGCGGTGGCGAAGGCCTTGACCTGCTCGGGGGACAGGTCGGTGTAGAGCTTGAAGCCGTCGCCCTGGCGCTGCGCGGCCAGCAGGTCGGTGACGGCGGCGAACTTCTCCTCCAGCGTCTTCACCAGGGCCGGGTCGCGCTCGACCACGACCGGGCGCAGCGCGGCGATCGCGGCTTGCGAGCCCTCGACGTTGGCCTGGAAGTCCCACAGGTCGGTGTGGGACCACACGTCCTCCTCGCCGGTGATCTTGCCGGTGGCCACCTCGTCGAGCAGGCCCTTGGCGCCGTTGGCCAGGTCCAGCGGGGTCAGCTCCACCGCCTTGGACTTGGTCACGATCTCGGCCACGTCCTTGGCCAGGGTGTCGGCCACGGCGGGGGCGTCGGCGCTGAGGCCGGTGACCCACAGCTCCTTCTCCAGCCGGTGCCAGCCGGTCCACTCCTGGCCGGGCTCCAGGTCGGCCTCGCGGGCGTCGGTGCGCGGGTCGAGGTCGCCGAAGCTCTCCGCCACCGGCTCGATGCGCTCCCAGTAGGTGCGGGCGACCGGGTACAGCGCCTTCGCCTCGTCGACCTTGCCCGCCTTGACCGCGGCCACGAACTCCTTGGTCTTCGCGTCGAACGCGTCGGCCTGGTTGGCCACGTAGGTCTGGTAGCCCCTGGTGGCCTCGGCCAGCCTGGCGTCGGTGTCGACCTGTCGGGTCGCCCCGCCGGTGACGGTGAAGTCGGCGCGGATGCCGTCGCCGGTCATCCCCGGGCGGCACGAGGTCTGGTACTTGCCGCCGTCGGCCACCTCGACGATCAGCCGCCGGGTCAGACCGGGGGCGATGTTCTCCACCTCGCCCATGATCCGGTCGCCCTCGGCGTAGAGGTAGAACTCGGTGACCCGGCTGCCCCTGTTGCTGACCTCGAAGGTGATCTGACCCGCCGCGGCCTCCGACCGGGCCACGCCGCAGGAGTCGTCCTTGGCCTCCACCGCGATCGGCCCGCCCGCGGCGGTGTCGGTGCCTGCGTCCCCGCCGCCGCAGGCGGTCAGCGAGAGGGCGGCGGCCGCCGCGAGTGCGGCGCTGAGGGTGGGACGGCTCACGGCTGTGCTCCTTGGGGAACGGGGGGCTGGGCCCGCTTCTTCGCGGGCCAGAGGAACAGGGTCAGGGTGACGGCGACGTATGCGACCCAGGCGACGGCCTGGAGCACGGTGGTGCGCGCGGAGTAGTTGAAGATCCCCTTGAGCAGGGCGCCGTACCAGGAGTCCTCGGGCACCGGGCCGGACAGGTCGAACGCCAGGGTGTCCAACCCCGGCAGGAACGCGGCCTCCTGCAGGTCGTGCAGGCCGTAGCCGAGCACGCCCGCCGCGACGAACACCAGCAGCACCCCGGTGACGGTGAAGAACCTGGTCAGGTCGACCTTGAGCGCGCCGCGGTAGATCGCCCAGCCGAGCGCGACCGCCACCACCAGCCCGATCAGGAACCCGACCAGCGGCCCGGAGTTCTCGCCCGCCGAGTCGGTGGCCGCGTAGAAGAACACGGCCGTCTCCAGCCCCTCGCGCCCCACCGACAGGAACGCCACCAGCGCGATCGCCACCGGCCCCACCCGCACGGCCTGGTCGAGCCGGTCGCGCAGCTCACCGGAGATCCGCCGGGCGGTGCTGCGCATCCAGAAGACCATCCCGGTCACGAACGCCACCGCGACCAGCGACGTCGTCCCGCCGAACAGCTCCTGCTGCTCGAACGACATCGTCGAGCTGGTGTAGGACACGACGGCCCCGAAGGCCACCGACAGCGCGACCGCGGTCACCACGCCCGCCCACACCCAGCGCAGCGCGGACCGCCGCTCGGTCTTGACCAGGTAGGCGACCAGGATGCTGACCACGAGCGCCGCTTCCAGCCCCTCGCGCAGGCCGATCAGCGCGCTGCTGAACACGTACTCCATCGCCGGTCCCGTCCTGGTGCGTCCTCGGTCCGCTGCCGGGGCGGACCTCGCATCGGTTGAATTTAGGTAAGGCTCACCTGGTGTGTCCAGTGGGTGGAGCGATCACTCACCGCTACCCTGGGGCTTTTGCCGTCTTCATCCCCATTTCCCGGGGTGGTGGCCCGCCCGGGTGGCGCGGCAAATGGGTAGCCTGCGGACCAGTCGGGGTGAGGGGACACGCGTGCGCCGGGTTGAGGTCGAGGATCCGCAGCGGATCGGCAACTACGCCATCCGCGCCAGGCTGGGCCAGGGAGCCATGGGCACGGTGTACCTGGGCCTGTCACCCGGGGGCCGCAGCGTCGCCCTCAAGGTCATCCGGGCCGAACTCGCCCGCGACCCGGAGTTCCGCGACCGCTTCCGCCAGGAGATCGACAGCGCCCGCGCGGTCGGCGGCTTCTGGACCGCCGCCGTGGTCGATGCCGACCCGGCCGCCGAGCAGCCGTGGCTGGCCACCGAGTACGTCCCCGGCCCGACCCTCGCCGAGGCGGTGGAGCGGCACGGGCCGCTGCCCGAACCCGCCCTGCTCCGGCTGACCGCCGGTCTGGCCGAGGCGCTGGCCGCGATCCACGCCGCGGGCCTGCTGCACCGCGACCTGAAGCCGTCCAACGTGCTCCTCGCCGCCGACGGCCCCCGGGTGATCGACTTCGGCATCGCCAAGGCGGTGCACGCCGACTCCGGGGTGACCGGCACCGGCATGGTGGTGGGCACCCCGGGGTTCCTGTCCCCGGAGCAGATCGAGGCGGGCGAGGTCGGCCCGGCCAGCGACGTGTTCGCCCTCGGCTCGGTCCTGGTCCACGCCGCCACCACCCGGAGCCCGTTCGGCGACTTCGGCCTGGCCACGACCCTGTACAAGATCGTGCACGGGCAACCTGACCTCGACGGGGTGCCCGCCCGGCTGCGCTGGATCGCGTCGCGGTGCCTGGACCCCCGCCCGGAATCGCGGCCGACCCCGGGGGAACTGCTGTCGGAGATCGGCCACCCGGAGCACGCGGAATGGCTGCCGCCCGCGGTGCGCGGCCTGGTCGAGGAACACCGGACCCGGATGCTGGCCCCGGTGCCCCGACCGGGCACGCGGGCCTACACCGGGGCGGCACCGGCAGGCCCGGCGGCCACGGTGGAACCACCGACGGGCAACGCGGCCACCTCGGTCGGCACACCGCCCGACCAGGCCCGCCCGGGCGCCGGGTTCGGCGCGGGAACACCGTCCGACGGCTTCCCGGCCCAGCACTCCCCGGCCCAGGGCTTTCCGGGACAGGGCTTCCCGGTTGGCGGTCCCGGGACGCCCGCGGGCGGGGCGTTCCGGTCGGGCGGTTCGGCCGACCCCGGGCCGGGAGCGGCGGGTGGGAACGCGGTTCCCGGGTTCCGCCCCGGCGGGTCGACCGAGGCCGCGTCTGCGGGGCGGCCCACGGGGCAGGGCGAGGGTCGTCCAACGCCGGGTGAATGTGCTCCGCCCGCGGGGGAAAGCCGCACCGAGCGGGTTGAACCCGTTGCCGCGCGGGGGTCTGCGGCGCGGCGGGCGGAATCGCCCGACGCCACGGGCGATGCGGGGACGGCCGGGCGGGGTGCCCGTGGCTCGGACGCGCGGGGGATGCCGCGCGGGGCTGACCGGGGTGCACCCGGTGCGGGGGCGGCGATCGCCGAGGATTCGCCCACGGAGCGGGTGATCCCCGCGAACACCGCCGGGTCCGCAGGCCGGGATGGACACCGAGCGGCCGCCGAGGCGGGGCCGGGGGATTCCCGACCCGGGCCCGCCGCCGGGGATGAACACCGGGCGGTCGCCGGGGCGGGGCCGCAGGGTTTCCGGGCCGGAGCCACCGAGGCGCGGGCGCCCGGGGGTTCGGGGTCGGGCGGTGGGGATGTCGGGTCGTGGCCCGCGGCGCTGGGGGCGCGTCCGGGGGACTCGGGGTCGCTGCCCGCGGGGTCGCGGCCGTTGGCGGCTGAGCCGGGGTCGTGGTCGGGTGCGGCTCGGGGTGCCGAGGTGGGCGGACCCGCGACCCCGGGGTCGGGGACTCGGGCGGTCGTGCCGAGCGGCTTCGGTCGGGGTGACGAGGTGGCCGCGCGGGGCGGTGGGGCCGAGGCACCCGCGCCGCACCACTCGGACGCCGCCGGGCCGCCCGCCCGGATGGTGTTCGAGAGCGGGCGGTTGCGCCCCTTCGCCTACAGCATGGGGACCGGGCTCGCGTCGCTGTTCTTCCTCGGGTGGTCCGGGGCGCAGCGGCACGACGTGGAGCAGGCGATGCTGCTGTTCCTGTTCGCCGCCGGGCTGGGCGTGCTGGCGGTGGGCGCGCTGTGGACGGCGTTGCGGCCGAAGTCCGTGGTGGAGGTGTCGGGGCAGGGGATCGTGGTGCTGAGGCCGGGGCGGCGCATCCGGGTCGACTGGCAGCAGGTCGCGAAGGTGCGGGTGGTCACCGGGGTGGCCGGGCGGCCCTGGCTGGCGGTGTGGCCGCGCGACGGGGTGCCGGGGCTGGGCTCGGTCGGCTCGGGGATGCGGCTGGCCCCGGTCGGGCACGGGGTGGGGCAGGGGCGGCGGTCCCGCGACGTCGCCGACCTGCGCGCCGCGCTCGCCTGGTACGGCGGGTCCACCTACGACCCGCAGCCCTGACGGCGCCGACCCCACCGGTCGCGGTCCGGGAACGCGCGGACCGGGCGCCGGGCGGGTCAGGCTTCCTGGGCTCCGGAGGTGGTGGGGGTGTCCGCTGCCACGCCGAAGAGGTGGTCGATACCGGTGATGGTCATGACCCGGGCGAGGTTGCGGTCGATGGCGGTGACCGACACCCGCCCGCCCGCCTGGGCCAGCAGGCGCTGGGCGGTGATCAGGGTGGACAGGCCGGTGGAGTCGCAGAAGCTCAGCCCGGCGAGGTCCAGGGTGAGGACGTCCCCCTCGCTCAGCGGGAGGGCGGTGAGCGAGGTCTCCAGGTCGACCGAGTTGGTGTAGTCGAGGTCACCCGCGAGGGTCAGGTGGTGGCCCTGGGGCGTGCGGTGGTGCTCAATGGTCAGGGACGTGTCGGCGCTCACCCGGCAGCTCCTCTTCTCGGCTTGCCCGAAGGTACCCGGCGCGGCGCGGGATCACGCAAACCGCAGGTCAGCCGCCCACGTGGATGCCGGGGCGGCGGGCGGGGTCCTTCTCCACCGAGCGGATGATCTCCCGGACCACGGGGGCGGTGTCGCCGCGGCCGAGGATGAGGTAGCGGAAGAGGTGGCCCAGGGGGTTGCCCTCGGACCACTCGAAGTAGCAGTGCGGGCGGACCCCGGTGGCGTCGCGCAGGGCCAGCAGGATGGCGGCGATGGCGTTGGGGGCGGCGGGGCTGGAGGCGCGCAGGACGCGGTGCCCGCCCAGTTCCACGCCGCGGACCTCCAGGGCCTCGCTGAAGTCCGAGGGGTCGTTGACGTCGATCTCCAGGAACAGGACGTCGGCGCGGCCGGGGACCGGGTTCATCGCCCGCTGGGCGCTCTCCTTCTCGTCGTACTCCGCCTCGTCCCCGGCCTGGCGGCGGTTGGCGATGATGTTGAGGGCGCCGTCGAAGGCCAGGGAGTCGGTGACGAAGCGGCGGGCGGCCTCGTCGAACTCCAGGTGCTCGGCGCGCAGCTCGGTGGTGCGGGTGACCCGGGAGACGAGGGAGACGACGACGATGCCCGCGATGAAGACGCCGGAGATGGCGATGCCGTCCGGCTTCTCGACGACGTTGGCGACCAGCGCGTAGGCCAGCACCAGCACCAGCAGCGAGAACCCGATGATCGCCCCGGTGTGCCTGCGCCGGATGGCCGAGACGGTGACCGCGAACGCCCCGGACACCATCATCGCCAGGATGCCGGTGGCGTAGGCCCCGGCTTGGGCGTTGACGTCGGCGCCGAAGGCGATGGTGATGCCGACGCTGATCGCGGTGTAGACCAGCACGACCGGGCGGACCGCGCGCGCCCACTCCGGGGCCATGCCGTAGCCGGGCAGGTAGCGCGGCACGATGTTGATCAGACCGGCCATCGCCGAGGCGCCCGCGAACCACAGGATCAGCACGCTGCTGATGTCGTAGACCGTGCCGAACAGCGACCCCAGCTCCTGGTGGGCCAGGTAGGCCAGTGCGCGCCCGTTGGCCTCGCCGCCCGGCTGGAACTGCGCCGCCGGGATCAGCACGGTGGTGATGAAGCTCGTGGCCAGCAGGTACACCGACATGATCGCGGCGGCGGTGGTCAGCAGCCTGCGGGTGTTGCGGACCTTCTCCGCCTCGGTCTTCGCCGCGACCAGCGGCATCATGCTCACGCCGGTCTCGAAGCCGGACAGCCCCAGCACCAGCAGCGGGAACGCCAGCACGGCCGGGCCGACGACGCCCGGCCCCGAGGTCACCGCGCCCCACCACGCCGACAGCACCCCGGGCGTGCCGACCAGGGTGACGACCCCGGCGACCACCACGGCCGCGTTCAGCGCCAGGAACACCGCCACCAGCGGGATCGCCACCGACACCGCCTCGCTGAACCCCAGCAGGAACACCCCGCCCAGGACCAGCAGCAGCACCACGGTCACCAGCACCTCGTGCCCGTGCAGCGCCGACGGGAACACCGGGTTCTCCACCACGTGCACCGTGGCGTCGGCCGCGGAGAGGGTGATCGTGATGATCCAGCTCGTGGCGACGAACCCGAGCAGCACCAGCACGAAGACCTTCCCGCGCCAGAACGGCAGCAGGTGCTCCAGCATCGCCACCGACCCCTGCCCGTGCGGGGACTCCTTCGCGACCCTGCGGTACATCGGCAGCATCCCGAACAGGGTCAGCGCCACGATCAGCAGCGTCGCCAGCGGGGACAGCGCGCCCGCGGCCAGCGCGGCGATCGCCGGGAGGTAGGACAGGGTGGAGAAGTAGTCGACCCCGGTCAGGCACATGACCTTCCACCACGCCTGCTGCTCGCCGTGCCCCTCGTCGGAGGCGCGGCCCGGGCGCTGCACGCGGTGCTTGAGCAGCCAGGTGCCCAGGGCGCCGTGGCTGACCGGCCCCGACCCGGGGGTGTCGACCCGCTCGGGCAGCGCGAACTCGGCGGTTTCGCTCATTCCGGACATCCTTCGCGCAGGTCAGGCGGGGTGTGCGGGATGAAGATGCCACATCCGCGCGCACCCCGCCCGACCAGGAGTCAGCGCGTGAGGACCACCACGGACCGGGCAGGGACGGTGGCCGTCGTCGCGGTGAGCGCGGTCGCCCCCGCGTCCGTGCTCAGCGGGTGCGCCGACCAGCCGGACGCGGGGGTGGTCACGGTCTTGGCGGTCGGGAACGGGTTGAGCACCACCAGCAGGCCGTGGCGCGCCGGGTCGGCGTCGGCGCCCGCGGTGTCGTCCAGGTGCGCCACCACCAGGCCCTGCTCGGCGGCCGGGAAGGACAGCTTGGCCTGCACCAGCGCCGCGTCGTTCAGGGTGAACAGCGGGGAGGACCCGCGGATGCGCAGCAGCTCCAGCGTGTTGTCGACCGCGCGGCGCATGTCCGGGGTGGTCGGCTTGAGCGCGGGGTCGCGCAGCGCCGGGGCCATGAACGAGTACTTGGCCTCGTTGTCCGGCTTCGGCGGCAGGCCGCGGGCGAAGCCGTTGTCGCGCAGCGAGGGGTCGTAGGGGTTGAACCAGTCGCCGGAGTCGTAGCTGTTGCGGTCGAGGGACTTCGAGCGCAGGAACTCCGTGCCCGCCAGCATGAACGGCTGGCCCTGGCCGAGCAGGACCGGTGCGTGCGCGATGTTCTGCATCCGCACCCGGTCGGCCATGGGGGTGCCGGTGGGCAGCTTGAGCGCGAGGGCGTCGAACAGCGTCTCGTTGTCGTGCGCGTCGGCGTAGGCGACCTGCTCGGCGGGGGTGCCGGTGTAGCCCGCGGGGGAGCCGTTGTAGGAGACGTCCTTGCCGGTGGTCGGGCCCGCGGAGCCGAGGAAGCCGTAGTCGGCCAGGTTGCCCGCCATGCCCAGCTTCACCAGGTCGGTGTAGTTGGCCAGCCGGGCCTCCGGGGAGCCGCCGACGCCGTTGTAGGCGCCCGCCAGCCCCGAGGCCAGGCCCTGCACGCGCGGGTCCTCGTCGAACGGGCCGCCGCCGCGCAGCGCGTCGCGGGAGCGGTCGGAGAAGGTGCCGACGCCGGTTCCGCGCATGTTCGCCTGGGTGGCCTGCTCGAACCGGGCGTCGCCCGCCACCTCGCCGAAGTCCCAGCCCTCGCCGTAGAGGCGGACCTTCGTGCCGTCCACGCCGTCCGCGGCCACCGTCAGCGCGTCCAGCGCGGCGCGGACGGCGAGGATGTTGGCCTTCGGGTGGTGGCCCATGAGGTCGAACCGGAAACCGTCCACCTTGTACGCGCGCGCCCAGTGCACGACGGAGTCGACGACCAGCTTGCCCATCATCGCGTTCTCCGGCGCGGTGTTGGCGCAGCAGGTGGAGTTCGCGACCGCACCGTCGGCGTCGAGGCGCTGGTAGTAGCCGGGGACGACCTTGTCCAGCACCGAGTTCGGCGCGTCCCCGGCGGCGGTGGTGTGGTTGTAGACCACGTCGAGGACGACCCGGTTGCCGTTGTCGTGCAGTGCCTTGACCATCTCCCGGTACTCGCGGTTGCGGGCCGTGCCGGACTGGTCGGCGTCCACCGCGTACGAGCCCTCGGGTACGTCGTAGTGCAGCGGGTCGTAGCCCCAGTTGAAGGCGTCACTGGCGGCGGTGGCCGCGACGCACTCCTGCTGGGCCTGCGAGTCCGGTGCGGCGGCGGGCAGGTCGCACGCCGGTTGGCGCTGGTCGGCCCGGCGCTCGGGGATCGAGGCGATGTCGAAGGTGGGCAGCAGGTGCACGGTGTCCATGCCCGCCTCGGCCAGCGCCCGCAGGTGCTTCATGCCGGTGGAGTCGCGGTGGGTGAACGCCTTGTATGTGCCGCGCTCGGCGGCGGGGACGGAGGTGTCGGTGGCGGAGAAGTCGCGCACGTGCAGCTCGGTGATGCCGTGCTCGGTCGGGTCGCCGTCGAGGCCGCGGGCGACGTGGCGGTCCCAGCCAGCCGGGGTGGCCGCCTGCTCGCGCAGGTCGGCGAACTGCGAGTGCGTGGAACCCACCGACAGGGCCACCGAGTACGGGTCGGTGACCACGACCGTGCGCAGCTCGCGCTCGGTGGACGACCAGCCGGTCACCTCGTACTGGTAGTACCGGTTCTTCCAGTCACCCGTGCCCGCCCACGAGCCGCTGCGGTCGTCGCGGCGCAGGTCCACGACCTGCCTCGGCTGGGCGTCGGCTGCGGGGGCCTGGGTGTCGAACAGGCGCAGCCGCACGGACTTCGCCGTCGGTGCCCACAACCGGGCGGTCACCCGGTTGCCGTCGAACACGGGTCGGTAGGTGAACCGGGTGGCCTCGGCGGCGTAGCGGTCGTCGAGGGCGCCCGCGAGCTGGGTGCCGGTGGCGTGGCGCAGGGCGCCGCCGGAGTCGACGTGCACGGCCGCCTGCTGGGCGCGCAGCGCCTCGTCGACCCGGCCCGCGTCGGCCGCCCGCACGGTGAAGGTCGGCTTGCCCGCCAGGTGCGGGTACTTCGCCGCGAGGTCCCCACCGAGGGCACCGGCGGGGTCGAGGCGCAGGACCTTGCCGCCGCTGATCCGCCCGTCGACCACGGCGATCCTGCCGTCGGCGTCGTAGCGGACCTGGTAGCCGTCGCTGGCGACCGCGGGGACCTCCCACACCAACCTGTCCTTGGCGACCCAGACGGCCTTGGCCTTGCCCAGGTCGGCGTCGGCGGCCGGGGCGGACGACGACGGGAGGACGAAGGACGCGGAGCCGTCCGCCCTCGCCGAACCGGAGACGAACCACACCTCGTACCCGGTGCTCGCCACGTCGAGGAACTGGTCGGCGCCGGGGTCCTTGGTGTCGCCCCTGTGGATGATGTTGGCCAGCCCGCCCGCGCCCGGCGCCAGCGGCACGGACCAGGTCACGCCGAAACCGTCGGTGGCGTCCGGCTGCCGCGACTGCGTCCACCCCGGGCTCGGCTCCAGGGAGCCGGTCCAGTGGTAGAGGACCCAGTCGGCGTAGTTGCCGTCGGGGCGGTGGTAGTGGATGACCGCGCGGTTCTCCGCCGCGGCCCGGCCGGCGAAGGTGGTGGTCTCCTTGACCCACGCCCGCGCGCCGGTCAGCCTGCCGGTGGCCACGGTGGTCGCGCCGCTGACGATGGTGAAGTCGAGCGGGGAGGCGGTGGTGGGCACGGTGGCGACGGCGCCGAAGTCGTCGCGGCCGGACAGCGGCACATCGGGCTGCCCGGCGACCCGCACCGCGAGGCCCGCGTAGTCGCCCGCGGCGCGCTGCACGTGCACGGTGGCCTGGCCGGTGGCGGCGACCTCGCTGGGGAACACCTCCGCCGCGCCCTGCTCCAACCACACCTGCGGGGTGACCGACGGGTCGACCACGCGGTCCCCGCCGTCCTTCTCGTCGCCCCTGTGCGTGATCATGCCGACGGACCTGGCGCCCGGCTTGAGCTTCACCCAGGCGAACCGGCCGAAGGGGGTCTCGCCCGCGAACGGCAGCGGCGCGGACCACTCGGTCGGGGTCTCGACGTCGCCCCAGACGTGCAAGCCCCAGCCCGCGTGGTCGGCGCGGGCGTAGTGCACGACCAACCAGTCCGGGCTCTGGCCCGCGCCCGGCGGCTGCACCGGTGGGGCGGCGACCAGGGTGATGGTGGCGCCGTCGGCACCGACCTGACCGGTCGAGCCCTTGGTCACCACGCGCAGCTCGACCCGCTTGCCCACGCCCGCGCCGGGCAGCGAACCCAGGTCGGCGAAGACGCGGTGCGGTGCGGAGTCGTCGGTGCCCAGGGTGGTCCAGTCGCGGCTGCCCTCGACCTTCGCGGCGAAGGTGGCCTGGCCCGTGCCGACGCCGTCGGCCCTGACCTCCACGCGGGTGTCGAGGACCGTGCCCGCGGCCGGGGCGATCAGCGTCGGGTCGCCCGCCGTGGCGCGGACGCGGTCGGTGGCGGCCAGGGAGACGACGGAGAAGGCGGGGACGGTCACCCGGACCTTGCCGTCGGCACCGCTGGTCGGACCGGCGCCCCGGGTGGGGAACTCGGTGCGGTAGCGCAGGTTCGCGGCGGCGGCGGGGATGTCCGCGGTCACCGGGGTCGCGCCCGCGTTGGCCACCACCAGGTGCTCGCGCTGCTCCCAGCGGGTGGTGCGGCTGAACGCGAGCACGTCGCCCTGGTTGAAGCGCAGGGTCTGGTTGCCGTCGGCCCACACGCGGTCGCGGTCGACGAACTCCGCCAGGTCGGCGAGCTGGCGGTAGAGGGGGTGGGCGGTGTTGAAGTTGTCCACCGCGCCGGTGCGGTCGCTGCCGATGAACCGCTCGCCCGCGTACTCGGGGGTCTTGCTGGCGAACATGTCCTGCCGGGCCAGCTTGTCGCCGCCCCCGCCCGCGAAACCCTGCTCGTCGCCGTAGTAGACGACCGGGTTGCCGCGCCACAGGTACATCAGGGTGTTGCCGAGCTTGAGCCGGTTGAGGAGCTGGTCCTCGGGCACGCCCTGCTGGCGCAGCATCCACGCCATCCGGCCCATGTCGTG
>NZ_JAJCXD010000153.1:0-1353 GCF_021056305.1 Actinokineospora sp. PR83 | reverse complement strand
TAGGCGGAGGTGGTGGCCGGGTCGGAGTCGTAGACCTCGCCGAAGACGAAGAAGTCCTCCTTGCCCCTGGACTTCGCGTACGCCTTGACGTGCGGGGCAAGCGCTTGCCAGAACTCCGTGTTGACGTGCTTGACGGTGTCGACCCGGTAGCCGTCGATGCCGAGGGTGTCGATCCAGCTCGTGAAGATCCGCTTCATGCCGTCGACGACCTTCGGGTTCTCGGTCATCAGGTCGTCGAGACCGGAGAAGTCGCCGTACTCGGTGGACTCGCCGGTGTAGGTCGAGTCACCGCGGTTGTGGTAGAGCGCCGGGTCGTTGAGCCAGGCGGGGACCTTCTTGGTCGCGTCGGCGGGGGTGCGGAAGACGGGGGTGTACGGGAAGGACGTCGCCGGGTCCAGGGCGGGGAACCCCGGTTTGCCCGCGGCGGCCTTGATGTCGACGACGTTGCCCTGGGCGTCGAGGTAGGGCTGCGCGCCGGTTCCGATGTAGTCGCGCTTGCCCTCGGCGTAGTCGATGACGTCGGCGGTGTGGTTGGCGACGATGTCGAAGAAGACCTTGATGCCCCTGCGGTGCGCGTCCCGGATCAGGGCCTGCATGTCCGCGGTGGTGCCGAAGTGCGGGTCGAGGCGGGTGAAGTCGGTGGTCCAGTAGCCGTGGTACCCGGCCGAGACGTCGGCGCCGCTGCCCTGCACCCACTGGTTGGCGAACATCGGGGTCATCCAGATGGCGGTGATGCCCATGCCGCCCAGGTAGTCCAGTTTGGACCGGAGACCGGGGAGGTCGCCGCCGTGGTAGAAGCCCTTGTCCGTGGGGTCGAAGCCGGTCTTGAGGCGATCGGGGTCGGTTGTGCCGCCGCGGTCGTTGCGCGGGTCGCCGTTGGCGAAGCGGTCGGGCATGACGAAGTAGAAGCGCTCGCCGGTGAGGTCGTCGCGGAGGGCATCTCCTGCGAGGCGGTGGTCTTGCGGGCGGGTGCCCGGGGCGATGTCGGTGACGGTGCCGACCGCGAGGCGCTGGGGTGCTGGTGCTGGGGTTGCCTGGGCTTGGCTGGGGGCCGGGGGGAGGGCCAGCAGTGTTGCGAGGCTGAGTGCTACTCCACCGCGCCGGCGTCCAGCCATGGCGACCTCCTTGTCGTAAGCCCTTGCGGGCCTGCTGCCGCGTGGCGGGGCAGGCCAGAGCACCAAACCACGGCTGCATGTCGGGGTATAGGTCCGTTTGGCTGCAATGGCTTGCGGTGGGTTGCGCAACTGGGTCGGCGTGGGCTGTACCGCTTCGCCGGGCTGTGCCGTGTGGGCTGATCTGCTCAGCCGTGCCGTTGGTTACAAGCCCGGGATTTTGTCGCTGGTGCCCGGGTGG
>NZ_JAJCXD010000152.1:0-1299 GCF_021056305.1 Actinokineospora sp. PR83 | reverse complement strand
CCACGGCCGCCGCCACGGCGGCGGCGGACACGCTCGCCACCACCCCCTGGCGCACCGCCGACCTCGACGCCGCGCCCCCTGCCCCGGCCGCGCCCGCCGCGCCACCCACGGCTGCCCCGGCTGCCGCCGCACCGCCCGCGGCGGTGAGGCCGGTCGTGGCCGAGCCGGAGAGGTAGGCGGCGACGGCCAGCGGGCCCAGGACCAGCGGGGCCACCCCGGCGCGCAGGCCGCCGTTGACGTCGGTCAGCTCCGCCGCCAGCGCCCGGCAGCGGTCGCACTCGTCCAGGTGCGCCTCCACCTGCGCGGTCTCCCGCTTCGCCAGGCCGCCGCGGACCCAGGTGCCCAGCCGCTCGGCGGTGGCGTGGCAGTGCTCGTCGCTGGTGGAGGCGAGGTGGACCTGCAGGTACGCCTGCCGCAGGCCCTCGCGGGCGCGGTAGGCCAGCGCGGAGACCCCGTTGGGTGTCAGGCCCAGGATCGGCGCCACCTGGGCCGGGGACTGGCCCTCGATCTCGGTATGCCAGAGCACGGCCTGCCACCGCTCCGGCAGCGTGCGGAACGCCCTGGCGGCGAGCGTGCGCTCCAGCCCCTCGACGGCCGTGTCCGCGAACGGCACGCTGACCGCCTCCTGGGCGACACCGCTGGCCTGGGTGACGTCGTCGACCAGCTCGACGCGGCGGTCGCGGCGGGTCTTGTCGTAGGCGGTGTGCCGCAGCGCGGTGAGCAGGTAGGCGCGGAACGCCGAGTCGGGGCCGCGGCCCTGGCGCAGCGTGGCGAGGACCTTGGCGAACGCCTCGGACACCAGGTCGTCGGCCTCGACCGACGAGCGGGCGAGCTGCCTGGCCAGGTTGCGGGCGGCACCGACGTGCCGCTCGTAGAGCGGCCCGTAGGCCGCGGTCCGCCCGTCGCGGACAGCATCGATCAGCTCGGCATCGCTCGGGCCCTCCAGCCCGGCAGGCACGGTCGACACGGACTCCCCCTTCGCCACCGCGGGCCAGTGTGACGGACGGGCGCGGCCGGTGGTGCGCGCCCACCCGATGGTGTGATCGCGTCACGACCGGCCGACCGGCGCGTTTCCCCGTCGTCGACGGCGAAAGGACCACTCCATGGTGGTGCGGGAGACCGGGATCGGGGCCGCGGCCCTGCGGTCCCGCTGGCGCGCGGCCAGCCTGGCGGCGGGCTGGCGCTACCCGAGCGACTGGGCGACCGCCGAGGTCGACGCGGTCTGCCGGGCCGCTGCCGCGGGCGCCGACCTGGCTGCCCCGCTGGCCGCGCTCGGCCGGGCGCGGGCGCACGGCGGCG
>NZ_JAJCXD010000151.1:2651-112099 GCF_021056305.1 Actinokineospora sp. PR83 | reverse complement strand
GGCGGCGCGCGCGGTCGGGGGCGTGCCGTCGGCGCGTGAGCGCAGGGCGGCGGCCACCGCGGCGGCCTCCACGGCGGCGGCCAGCTCCCGACCGGTCAGGCCCGCGGCGGTGGCCGCGGCGCGGGCCGACTCGGTGGTGTCCCGGCAGCGGTAGGGGCGCAGGGCCAGCAGGCCGTCGCGGATCTCGATGACGCGGCGGTACAGGCGCGGCCGCAGGCCGCCCAGCACGAGCGCGTCGGGCACGGCGGGCGGGTCGAGGGCGATGGTCGGGTCGGCGCGGTGCAGGGCCCGCCACAGCGGACCCAGCCTGCGGTGCAGGCGGTAGCGGCGCAGCCAGCCCAGGCAGGCGGGGAGCGCGGCGGCCAGCAGCACCAGCAGGTACGCCGTGGTGGGCAGCACCTTGCCGGGGGCGGTGGTGCGGCCGAACGGGAACTCGAAGCCCAGCCGTGGCGCTGTGGCCAGGACGGACTTGTTGACCAGGTACAGCAGACCGAGGGCCGCGCCCGCGGCGACCAGGCGCAGGCTGGTCCGCGTGGTGCGGTCCTGCGCCCGCCGGGCGTGGCGCAGGCCCGAGTGGACCAGTGCCGCCAGCGCGGGCGCCTGGGCCAGGGCGTAGGCCAGGCAGTACTCCATGACCCACGGGGATTGCGGGAGTATGTCGGGCATGGCCGCGAACAGGGCGCACATCAGGGCGGCCGTGCTCGCCGCCCACCACGCCTGCCAGCGGGCGCCGTGCGGGTGGCCGTTGACGCGGGACAGGAACGCCTGGCCCGCCCACACCGCCAGCACCATGCCCAGGTGGCTGAGCAGGCGGGCGGCGTGGGGGACGCCCGTGAGGTCGCCGAGGGCGGTGGCCGCGGGAGGGATCTGGGCGGTGAGGGAGCAGGCCAGGCCGAGGAGCACGTGGCGCACGCAGCGGCGGGTGGGATCGGTGCCGCGCCACTTGCTCAGCAGGAGCAGCCAGGCCAGCGCCGCGGGCACCCACTGGCGGATCAGTTCAGCCACGGGGATCACGGGCTGCCGGTGCTCGGAGTTCGGGGTTCGGGCGCCCGAGGTGTGGCGGGGGACGGGGTGACCGGTCGGCGGTCGCGCCGGTGGGGGTCGAGGTGGGCGGTTCAGACAAGGTCGTCGCCGCCCAGGGCGCGGTGGAGGCGGGTGGTGAGGGTGGTGCCCGGTGCCCCGCGGTGGCGGATGAGGTAGGCCAGGTGTTCGGCCTCGCGCTCCTCGGGGCCGGAGTGGGCCGTGCGGCCCAGGACGCGGCGCACCACGTCGGGGTCCAGGTCGGGGAGGAGGGCGCGGGCCTGCTCGGCCAGGGGGATCGAGATCCGGTGGTCGCACAGCAGGTGCGCCAGTTCGTGCAGGATGATGTGGTCGCGGTGCGGTGGGGTGGTGTCGCTCTCGTGGAAGACGAGGTCGGCGGTGTCGGTGGCCACCCACATGCCGCACACCCCGGTCAGCCCGGCCATCGGCACCAGCCGGATGGGCCTGCCGCGCCGCTCGGCGACCCGCGCGCACAGCGCGCCCGCGTCGAACGGGACCGGGACCGGCAGTTCGCGCAGCAGCACCGCGTGCCGCCTGCGCACCGCCGCCCGGCTCACGAGGAGTCGGCGGGTGGCCCCTCCAACCATGGGCGACAGCCTATCGGCAGGGTCCACCGGCACCGGCCGCTTCGTGCGGACCCGCGGCTGCCGGGCAGCCGCGGGTCCTGGGGGGAGATCAGGCCGGGGTCGCCACCGGGGTGCGCAGGGGGGCGCTGACCGCGTGCAGGTGGCGCAGCACGTGGCCGTAGGTGGCGGCGAGGCCGCACTCGGTGTACTCGATGCCGTGCTCGGCGCAGTAGCGCTCGACGATGGGCTTCGCGCGGCGCAGGTTCATCCTGGGCATGGTGGGGAAGAGGTGGTGCTCGATCTGGTAGTTGAGGCCGCCCGTGGCGAACTCGACCAGGCGGCCACCGCTGATGTTGCGGGAGGTGAGGACCTGGCGGTGCAGGAAGTCGACGCGCTGACCCGCGGCGATCGTCGGCATTCCCTTGTGGCCGGGGGCGAACGAGCAGCCCATGTAGAGGCCCCAGAGGCACTGGTGCACGAGGATGAACACGATGCCGGTCAGCGGGGACAGCACCAGGAACACCGCGGTCAGGTACACCGCGAAGTGGCCGAGCAGGAGGAACAGCTCCACGCGCCTGCCGCGCAGTTCCTTGCGGCGCAGCGACTGCACGGCGTTCACGTGCAGGCTGAAGCCCTCCAGCAGCAGCAGCGGGAAGAACAGGTACGCCTGGTGCTTGGCCATCCAGCGCAGGAAGCCGCGCTTCTCCAGGCTCTGGCCGGTGGTGAAGGCCAGCACCGCGATGTTGACGTCGGGGTCGGTCTCCTCGTGGTTGGGGGCCTGGTGGTGGCGGTTGTGCTGGTCGATCCAGGCGCCGAAGCTCATGCCGACCATGCCGCCGTGCCAGAGGCCGATGGCGGTGTTGGCGCGCTTGCTGCTGAAGATCTGGTGGTGCCCGGCGTCGTGGCCGACGAAGGCGAGCTGGGCGAACATCACCGCGAAGAAGACCGCGACGAGCAGCTGCCACCAGGAGTCGCCCAGGGCGGCGAAGGCCACGCAGCCCGCGGCGAAGGCGACCATGTTGAGCGCGATGCGGAGGACGTAGCGCCCGTTGCGGCGGTCGAGCAGGCCCTCGGCGCGGATGGCCCGGGCCAGTTCGGCGTAGTTGCCGACGGCCGTGGCCGGTGTGTCGAGCGACGTCACGTGCCGCCACCATTCCTGGGTCGTGAGTGGGTGGGAGTCGGGGCGGTATGGCGTCCGGCGTCGGCCACGGAGGTCAGCCGGACCGCCAACCCGCGATACGCCGTCGACACCGTCACCGTACACGGGCACCTGTGCTGTGTCGCGGTGCCCGAAATCGTTCCGGTCCACCGTCCTCGGCCGACTGCGGAGTAGGTTCGCGGCTCCCCGTCCGGCCTGGTGGGAGTCGCTCCGGACACTCGGGACCCGCCTGCCGCCGCGCGTTGACCAGGGGCTGTCTGTCCGATTGCGGCTGTGAACTGTTCACCTGGCATTGCCTGATTAACTCACTAAGCTGATTAGTTACTTTGTTGGTAGTCTGGGTCCGTGAGCCCAGCAGAGCGCCCCGCGCGGAGGTACGCCGCGATCCCGGCAGGTGTGCCCAGTCCCGGTGTCGGCAACGACGTGATGGAGCGGTTGCAGGAGGTCGGCGCGCTGACGCTGGTGGTCGAGCAGCGGCTGGGGCGGGCGCTGGGGATCAACCCCACGGATCTGGCCGCGATGGACCGGCTGATCACCGAGGGGCCGCTGACCGCCCGGGAGCTGGCCGACCGGCTGCGGATCTCCACGGCGGCAGGCACGCACGTGGTGGACCGGCTGGAGCGGGCCGGGCACGTGCGGCGCCGCGCGCACGAGACCGACCGGCGCAAGGTGCTCGTCGACCCGGTCGAGGAGTCCGTCGTCCGCCTGCTCGACCACCTGCGACCCCTGCTCAGCGGCGTGGAGCGGCTGGTGGACGCGCTCAGCCCCGCCGACCGCGCGGTGGTGGCGCGGTTCCTCGGCGACGTCGTCGAGGTCTACACCTCCGCCGCCGACGCCATGACCGAGGACCGACCGACTTCCCGAATCGAGGAGAACCCCCGATGACCCGCACTGTCCTGATCTCGGGCGCAGGCATCGCCGGGCCCGCGCTCGCCCACTGGCTGCGCGCGCACGGCATGACCCCGACCGTCGTCGAGCGCGCGCCCGGCGTCCGACCCGGCGGCCAGACGGTCGACCTGCGCGGCGCCGGGCGCACCGTGGTCGAGCGCATGGGCCTGGAACCCGCCGTCCGGGAACGGCTCACCCACGAGCGCGGCCTGCACTTCGTCGACGACGCCGGGCGGGTGCGCGCCACCTTCGGCGCGGACTCCTTCGGCGGCGCCGGGTTCGTGATCGACCTGGAGATCCTGCGCGGTGAACTCGCCGAACTGCTGCACGCGCACACCGCCGCCGACACCGAGTACGCCTTCGACGACGAGATCACCGCCCTGGACGACACCGGCGACCACGTCCGGGTGTCCTTCCGGACCGGTCCCGACCGGGTCTTCGACCTCGTCGTCCTCGCCGACGGCCTGCGCTCGCGCACCCGCGACCTGGTCTTCGCCGACCTCACCCACCACCGCGGCCTCGGCCTGCACACCGCCTACTTCACCATCCCCCGCGAACCGGGCGACGACGACTTCGCCCGCTGGTACAACGCCCCCGGCGGCCGATCCGTCGTGCTGCGCCCGGACAACCTCGGCACCGTCCGCGCGTCGCTGTCGTTCCGGTCCGCCCCCGGTGGCGTCGACCGGCTCGCGGTGCCCGCGCAGAAGCGGTTCCTGCGCGAGCACTACGCGGACGCGGGCTGGCAGACCCCGCGCGTACTGGCCGGCATGGAGTCCAGTTCGGACTTCTACTTCGAGGCCATCGGCCAGGTGCGGCTCGACCGGTGGTCCCGGGGCCGCATCGCCGTGCTCGGTGACGCCGCCTACTGCCCGTCCCCGCTGTCGGGCATGGGCACCAGCCTCGCCCTCGTCGGCGCCTACGTGCTTGCGGGTGAACTGGCCCGGCACGACGACCACCGGGCCGGGTTCGCCGCCTACGAGCGGGTCATGCGCCCGTACGTCACCCAGGCGCAGAAGGTGTCGTCGCTGGCGCCGCGCCTGGCGACCCCGCAGACCCGGACGGGCATCCGGGTGTTGCAGCGGGTGCTCGACCTGGCCGCGAAACCGGCCTTGACCCGCGTCGGCGCCCACTTCGCCACCCCGCCCGCCGACGCGATCGACCTGCCGGACTACGCGGTCGCGTCCGCCTGAGCGTCGTCGACGAGTTCGGCGACCCGGCGGTGCGCGCCCGCCGGGTCGGTGGCGAAGTCCTCGGGGGTGGGCAGGGTCGCGGTCATGCCCCAGACCCGGCCCCGTGCCCAGGTGGCGTCGTCCACGCCGAGGGCGTCGCGGTAGGCGGCGCGGTGCCGGGCGGGGACGGACGCCCAGGCGGCGATCAGGTCGCAGGCCGGGTCGCCGACGGCCACCGTGCCGAAGTCGATGACCGCGACCAGGCGGCCGTCGCGGACCAGCAGGTTCCCCGGCGCGGGGTCGCCGTGGACCCAGACCGGCGGGTGCGGCCACGCGGGTGCGGCCAGACCCGTCTCCCAGACGGCGGTCAGGCCGTCCACATCGGTCAGACCGGCCAGGGCGTCGAGCTTGGCGCGGAGGCGATCGGCCACGATCGGGGAATCCCGCTCGTCGTCCACGGGGCCACCGCGGAAGCCGTTGCTCCACTGCGGCGGCGGACCGCCGGTCGCGTCGATCGCCCGCAACGCGCGGAAGAAGCCCGCCAGGGCCAGGACGGACTCCTCGGTGGGGGTGAAGCCCACCGCGTCCTCGCCGTCGAGCCACTCGATGACCGACCAGGGGAACGGGTAGCCCTCGCCCGGTTCGCCCCGGAAGACCGGCGTGGGCACGGCCAGGGGGAGGTGCGGGGCGAGGACGGGCAGCCACCGCTGCTCGCGGGTGACCTGCTCCTCCCACCTCGGGTACCTCGGCAGCCGGATCGAGAGCCGGTCGCCGACGCGGAAGGTCATGTTGTCCCAACCCGGTTTCGCCACCGGCACCACCGGCAGATCGGACCACTGTGGACATTGCGCGGCCAGCAGCCGCCGGACCAGTGCCACATCGATCTCGACCGTCAACGCGAGCGCCCCCCTCGTGGTGTCCGACCATCACAGCGGGGGAGGGCGGGTGCTGTCCACTAGTTTCAGCCCAGGCGGGACCCGTACTCGGCGAACCACGGCAGCGTCTCCGCGTTCGTGACCGCGCCGGGGGAGATCACCTGCTCCGGCCGGGCGCCTTGGAGGATGCGCTTCACCGGGACCTCCAGCTTCTTGCCGGTCAGCGTGCGCGGCACGGCGGCCACGGCCACGATGTCGTCGGGCACGTGCCGGGGCGACAGCTCGGTGCGGATGGCCGACCGCAGCCGGTCGCGCAGGTCGTCGTCCAGCTCCGCGCCGCCGGTGAGGACCACGAACAGCGGCATGGCGTAGCCGCCGTCGGGCAGTTCGGCGCCGATGACCAGGCTGTCGGCGACCTCCGGGAAGCGCTCGACCACGGCGTAGATGTCCGCCGACCCCATCCGCACGCCCATCCGGTTCAGCGTGGAGTCCGAGCGGCCTGACACCACCAGGCTGCCGTCGGCGTGCACGGTCACCCAGTCGCCGTGACGCCACACACCGGGGAACACGTCGAAGTAGCCCGCCCGGTACCGCTGCCCGTCCGGGTCGTTGACGAACCGCAGCGGCATCGACGGCAGCGGCTCGGTGACCACGAGTTCCCCCTGCTCGCCCACCAGCGGCACCCCGTCCGGGCTCCACGACGCCAGCGCGACCCCGAGCGCGGGCGCGGGGATGCGCCCGGTGTGGACGGGCAGGTCCGCCGCCGCGCCCGCCAGGGCCGAGCACACGTCGGTGCCACCGCAGATCGACTGCAACCACACGTCCGAGCTGACACTGCGGTACACCCAGCGCCACGCCGACGGCGGCATGGTCGACCCGGTCTGCAACACCGACCGCAGCCGCGACAGGTCGAACCGCGCCCCCGGTTCCGCCCCCGACTTCTCGCCCGCCACCAGGTACCCGGCGCCGACACCGAGCACGGTGGTGCCGGTCAGCTCGGCGACCCGCCACGCCTGGTCCACGTCCGGGTGGGTCGGGCTGCCGTCGTAGAGCACGACCGTGGCACCGTGCAGCAGCCCGCCGACCAGGTAGTTCCACACCATCCAACTCGTCGAGGTGACGAACCCGAACCGGTCGTCGCCGGTGATGCCCGCGCACAGCCCCAGCGACTTGAGCAGCTCCACCACGATCCCGCCGTGGCCCTGCACGATCCCCTTCGGCAGGCCGGTCGTGCCCGAGGACCACAGCACCCACAGCGGGTCGTCGAACGCGGTGTCGGCGAACTCCGGTTCACCCCCGGGCTCCGGCCACCCCCGGGTGAGCACGCCAGGGCGGTCGGGCCACTCGCCGCCCACGGTGAGCAGCAGCCGCACCGAGGGCAGCCCGTCCAGCAGCTCCGCCGCGTGCTCCCGCCGGTCGAAGTGCTTGCCGCCGTAAACGTAACCCTCACCCGCGAGCAGCACCACCGGCTCCACCTGCCGGAACCGGGCGAGCACGCTGGCGATCCCGAAGTCCGGCGAGCACGCCGTCCACACGGCTCCGACGGCCGCCGTCGCCAACACCCCGACCACGGCCTCCCGGACGTTCGGCAGGTACGCGGCGACGTGGTCACCCGGCCGGACACCCTCCGCGCGCAGCAGCGCGGACACCGCCGCCACCTCCGCGCGCAACTGCTCCCAGGAGGTCTCCACCGGCTCGCCGCGCTCGTCCACGCAGATCAGCGCCGGGCGGTCGGCGCGCGCGCCTGCCAGGCACCGCTCGGCGAAGTTGAGCCGCGCCCCGCTGAACCACCGCGCCCCCGGCATCTCCCGGCGCGGCAGCACCTCCTCGTAGGAGCTGACCCGGTCGAGGCCGTAGTACTCCCAGACCGCGCCCCAGAACTCCGCCGGGTGCCCGGCGGACCACTCCCACAGCTCCAGGTAGCCACCGAACCCCAGCCCCCGGGAGGCGGTGAGCCACCGCAGGAAGTCGGCCAGGGGCGACCCGGCCACCTGCTCGGCCGTGGGCCGCCACAACACCTCAGCGCTGTCCGTCACCCCGCCGATCCTAGGGCGCCCCCGGCAGCCCAGGAAGTCCACCGGATGGGGGCGCATCCACCATGTGGGAACGGAATCCGCCGTCCCGGGGGCGCGTTCTCCCACCGTGACGGGAACGCACGCGGGAAGGACGACCATGGGTTTCACGGCGCAGTGGCAGGACTGGAAGACGGCCAGGGAACGCGACCTCGCCGAGCCGCACGGCTGGCTCGCGCTGGTGTCGCTGGACTGGCTGGAGGACGAGCCCCGCGAGTACCCGGGCCTGCCCGGCCGCTGGTGGCAGGACGCCGACGCCGCCTACGTCGACCCGCAGGGGGCGGAGCTGGAGCACGGGGGCACCGCGCTCACCGGGGTGCACCGGTTCGAGCTGGTCAACAGCGGCCCCGGCACCCGGGTCGGCAGCGGTGACCTGGAGATCGAGGTCGCCCGGCGCGGCGGGTACCTGATCCGCGTGCACGACCCCAAGGCCGAAGCCGTCCGCGCCTTCCGGGGCGTGCCCAGCTACGAGCCGCAGGAGTCCTGGGTCCTGGAGGGCACCTACGAACCGTTCGACGAGCCCCGCCCCACCACGGTCGGCGCGGTCGTCGCAGGCCTGACCCACGTCTACACCGCCCCCGGCGTCGTCCGCTTCACCCACGGCGGCACCGAGCACACCCTGACGGCGTTCAACGGCAAGGGGGACGGCTTCAGCATCCTGTTCACCGACGCCACCAGCGGCGTCACCACCTACGCGGCGAACCGCTCGCTGAGCGTGCCGGAGCCCGACGAGCGGGGCCGGGTGCGCCTGGACTTCAACCGCGCGGTCAACCTGCCGTGCGCGTTCACCGAGTACGCGACCTGCCCGCTGCCGCCCGAGGGCAACCGGCTCCCGTTCGCCGTCGAGGCCGGGGAGAAGATCCCGTACGAGGCCCACTGACGCCTCACCGACACCGGCAGGCTGCCGCACCCGAGGCGGCCCCGCCACGCCGAACCCCACCGCACGCAGCCGGTGACCACCTCGAAAACCGCCGGCCCGGCTACGCAGACGCCCGGGTGGGTGGATCTGCTTGGGTGGGGGTGCCGATCATGTGCAAGCCTGTTTGGGCTGTGGGGCATCTCTTCAGCCCCACTCGGTCACACTGGGCGCATGATCGGCGTAGGGGCCCCGCCCGAGCGGATCCACCCACCCGGGCACGCCCCGAAAACTCCCGGCTCTTGAGCCGAAGCGCGCGGCAAGGTCCCGGCGAAGCGGTCACCTACAACAAAATCCCGGGCTTGAACCACCGCTCAGCGCAGCACCTTCCGATGCTCGTGCGCGTAAGCCACGATCTCGTCAGTCCGCCCACCCAGCAGCTTCACCACCCACTCCGGATCCGACAGCAACGCTCGCCCCACGGCCACCAGGTCGAATTCCCCGGCCTCGAACTGCTCCACCAACCGCTCCACCCCGGCGAAGGACGTCGCACCGTCCCCCCGGCTCAGGAACGCCGTGTCCAGCCCCACCGAGCCGACCGTGATCACCGGCAGCCCGGTCACCTTCTTCGTCCACCCCGCGAGCCCGAGTTCCCCGTCCCGCCCCGGCAGGTCCGGGAATGCGGGCAGGTAGTGCCGCCGGGTCGACGGGTGCAACGCGTCCACCCCGGCGGCGACCAGCGGCGCCAGGACTTCCTCCAGCTCGGCGGGCGACCCGGCGATGCGGGCGTCGAAGTCGCTGTCCTTCCACTGCGAGTAGCGGAAGACGATGGGGAAGTCCGGGCCGACCTCGGCGCGCACGGCGGCGACCACCTCGGCGGGGAAGCGGGCGCGGGCGGCGCGGGAGCCGCCGTAGGCGTCGGTGCGCTGGTTGGTGCGGTCCCAGAGGAAGCCGTCGAGCAGGTAGCCGTGGGCGCCGTGCAGTTCCAGGCCGTCGAAGCCGACGGACTTGGCGTTGCGGGCCGCTTCGGCGTAGGCGCGCAGGGCCGTGTCCAGGTCCGCCGTGGTCATCGCGCGGCCGACCGGGTCGCCGTTGGTGGCGATGCCGGAGGCGCTGACGGTCTCGGCGTCGGGGTTGTACACCGGTTCGGCGCCGCGCTGCGAGCCCAGGTGCCACAGTTGCGGGATGATCCGGCCGCCCTCGGCGTGCACGCGCTGCACCACGTGCGCCCACCCGGCCAGGCTCTCCTCGCCGTACAGGTGCGGCACGTCCGGGTCGGGGCCGGTGGCCGGGTCCGGGATGTAGGTGCCCTCGGTGATGATCAGGCCCACACCGCCCGCCGCCCGGCGCGCGTAGTACTCGGCCACGTCGGTGCCCGGGACGCCGCCGGGGGAGTGCCTGCGGGTCATCGGCGCCATGGCGAACCGGTTGGCGGTGTGCAGCGAGCCGAGGGAGAACGGGGTGTCCAGTTCCTCCCCGACCACCGGATTGCGAGATCCGTCCTCATTCGACGATGTCGTGCTCCGCAGCGGTTTGCTCATGATTCGCACTGTAATCGCCGTCGAGTGAGGCGTTCCGTGAGCATTCTGACAGCCGCGGTCGGAATACGGGGCGCGTCGATGACATCGCGGGCGCGGCCCGGCCCGGCCGTTATCGCTGCCGAGCCGCAAATCCGGATCATCGAATCGCGCACTCCCGCAGATCACGGGCATTCCGGGGTCGAACGGTCCGGTCGATGGGACTCATCGGAACTCCTCGTTGGACTCCCCGCCCGGACGCGAGCACCGTGGGGGCATGTCCCCGACAGTCCTGCCGCAGACCGACCGCCGCCGCCACGCCGTCGGGTTCCACCTGGTCGCGGTCGTGTTCGCCACCGCGCTGGTGTTCTCCACGCTGCCCACCCCGCTCTACGGGCTCTACCAACTGCGCGACCACTTCGCCGCCCCGGTGATCACCGTGATCTTCGCCGCGTACGCCGTCGGGGTCATGGCGGGGCTGTACTTCGCGGGCCACATCAGCGACTGGGTGGGCAGGCGGCGGGTGGTGCTGGCCGGGACGGTCGCCGAACTGGTGTCCGCGGTGGTCTTCCTGCTGTGGCCGGAGGTGCCGGGGCTGATCGTGGCCCGGCTGCTCTGCGGGGCGGGCATCGGGGTGCTGACCGCCACCGTCACCGCGCACATGGGCGAACTGCGCGCCGTCGCCCGCCCGGCCGAGCACCCGTCCCGGGCGGCGCTGGCCGCCACGGCGGTGACCATGGGCGGGCTGGCGCTCGGCCCGGTTGTCGGCGGGGTGCTCGCCGAGGTCCTCGACACACCGCTGACCGGGGCGTTCGTGCCGTTCGTTGCGCTGTTCGCGCTGTCGGTGCCGGTGCTGCTGCTCATCCCGGAGACCGTGGACAGGCCCGCGGAACCGCCCGCCTACCGGCCGCAGCGGGTGTCGGTGCCCGCGCAGTCGCGGCCTGCGTTCCTCTCGGCGGCGGCCGGGGTGTTCGTGGCGTTCGCGGTGCTGGGGCTGTTCACCTCGCTGGCACCGACGCTGATGGCGGGGGTGTTCGACGAACCGTCGCGGGTTGTCGGGGGGCTGGTGGCGTTCGCCGTGCTCGGGGCCGGGGCGGTCGCGCAGGTGGGGCTGGCCGGGCTGGACGCGGCCGTGCGGTCGCGGTGGGGGATCGCGGCGATGGTGGCGGGGCTGGTGCTGACGCCGGTGTCGGCGCTGCTGGGCGTGGAGTTGCTGTTCTGGGTCGGCGGGGTGCTGGGTGGGGCCGGGTCGGGGTTGCTGTTCCGGTCCTCGGTGGAGACCGTGAGCGGGCTCGCGGCGCCGGGGGCGAAGGCGGAGGTGTTGGCGGCGTTGTTCCTGGCGGCTTATGTGGGGATCGCGGTGCCGGTGTTGGCTGTGGGGTTGGTGCTGGTGTGGCTGCCCGGGGCGGTGGCGTTGGTGGTGTTCGCCGTGCCGATGCTGGGGTTGGTGGCGTGGGCGGCTCGGGCTGGGCGGCGTTCTTAGGTGGCGTGCCTGTGAAAGCGCCAGTCGTTGTTGTTGGTGCCCGGGTGGGTGGATCCGCTTGGGCGGGGCCCCTACGCCGATCATGCGCCCAGTGTGACCGAGTGGGGCGAAAAGATGCCCCACAGCCCAGGCAGGCTTGCACATGATCGGCACCCCCACCCAAGCAAATCCACCCACCCGGGCGTTTTCGTAGCCGGGCTGGCGGTTTTGAGGGTGGTCGGCGGCTGCGCGCGGTGGGGTTCGGCGTGGCGGGCCGCCGGGCTGGCGGGTGGTGGGGTTAGGCCGTGGCCTCGTTGTCGGGGTTTTGTGGGTGGGGTGGGTCGAACAGGTCCAGGAGGGCGCGGGTGGCTCGGCTGGGGGCGGTCGCAGTGGCTGTGGCGACGGAGAACTGCCAAGTCAGGTCGCTGTTGCGGAGGGGGAGGACGGCCAGGCCGGGGGAGCGGGGCAGGGCGACGTCGGGGACGACGGCCACGCCGAGGTCAGCGCGGACGTAGTCGGGCACCGTGGTCAGGTCGGCGACCTCGATCGCCACTCGGCGGGGGGTGCCCAGGGTGGCGTAGGCGCGGTCGACCTCCACGCGGTTGCCGAAGCCGGGCAGCGTGTCGATGAACACCTCGCCCGCCAGGTCCTCCAGGCCGACCGCCTGCGCGGTGGCCAGCGGGTGGTCGGGGGACAGGAGGGCCACGTACGGCCTGCTCGCCAGTTCGCGCACCGAGAGGCCGACCAGGTCGGTCCGGGGCAGGCCCAGCACGGCGATGTCCAGCCTGCCCTGGCGGACGTCGTCGGCCAGGCCGGTCGAGCCGGTGGGTGAGGCGGTGACGTGCAGGTCGACCAGGGGGTAGCGGGCGCGGAAGGCGCGGAACAGGGCGGGCAGGTCGACGACCGGGATGCGGGTGAGGGTGCCGATCCGCACGCTGCCGCGCAGCCCGCCCTCGGCCTCCTGCACCGACTCCCTGGCCCGTTCCAGCGCGGCGAGGGTGGCGCGCGCCTCGGGCAGGAACGCCCGGCCCGCCGCCGTCAGCGACACTTGCCGGGTGGAGCGGTCGAACAGGGTCGCCTTCAACTCCGCTTCCAGGGAGCGGATGCCCGAGGACACAGTGGACTGCACCGCGTACAGGCGCTCGGCGGCCCGGGTGAAGTTCAGTTCCTCGGCGACCGCCACGAAGTACTCAAGCTGCTTGAGGTCCACGGGGTCGATCCTGCCACCCGCTACGCTCGCCGGTGAGTCGAGGAGGGGTTCGTGAGTCCACAGTGGTCGATTGAGCGGGTGGTGCTGCGGGTCGGGGGGCGGGACCGCTCGCTGACCGTGGTCCGCCCGGCGGTGGCCGGTGGCGGCCTGCTGATCGCCTTCCACGGCTCCGACCAGAGCGGCGACCGGTTCCGCGAGTTCTCCGGTGGGGTGTTCGACGCCTTCGCCGCCGACGGGGTGACCGTGGCCTACCCCGACGGCCACCGGGGCCACTTCAACGACGCCCGGCTCGGCGTCGACTTCCCCGCCCGCCGCGACGACGTGGACGACGTGGGCTTCACCGAGGCGGTCATCGACCACGTGGGGGCCACGCGGGTGCACGTGGTGGGCTACTCCAACGGCGGTTCCATGGTCATCCGCTTGGTCCACCAGCTCGGCTCCCGCCTCGCGGGCGCGACCGCCATCGCCGCGACCCAGCCCGCGCCGGAGAACCTGCTGCCGATGGACGCCCCGGTCGTGCCGGTGCCGGTGCTGCTGTTCCACGGCACCGAGGACCGGTTGGTGCCGTACGCGGGCGGCCTGAACAGCCTGTGGGGCTCTGAGCCGCGCGGTCTCGGGCGGTCGGCGCGGGAGACCGCCGCCTACTTCGCCGCGCGCAACGGCATCACCACCGAGCCCACGACCACGCTGGTGGCGGAGGCGGGCGCGGACCGGACCGGCACCGAGCGGCTGGACTACCGCCAACCCGGCCACGAGCCGGTCACCCTGTTCACCGTGCACGGCGGCGGGCACGTGATCCCGGGCCCGGTGAAGGCCCCGCTCTTCCTCGGCCGCACGACGCGGCGGGTGTCGGTGGTTGAGGAGATGCGGGACTTCTTCCGGCTCGGTTAGGCCGTGTCCTGCACAAGCGCCGGTCGTTTGTTGAGGGTGCCCGGGTGGGTGGATCTGCTCGGGCGGGGCCCCTACAGCGATCATGCGCCCAGTGTGACCGAGTGGGGCTGAAGAGATGCCCCACAGCCCAAGCAGGCTTGCACATGATCGCTTCCCCCACCCAAGCAAATCCATCCACCCGGGCCTCTGCGTAGCCGGGCGGGCGGATGCGGGGGTGGCTGGCTTTCGCTGCGCCTCGGTGGGGTTGCGGGTGGCGGGCCGCTTGGCAGGCGGTTGCGGGGGTGGTCGCCGGCTTTGAGGGCAGGTCCTGGCACGTGTCCACCGCTGGGCGGGACCGTGCCGCCCCGGTGTCGGGACGGGCGTGGAACTTTTTCGGCTCGGGTGGTCGATTGCCGTCCTGACCTGCGCACCCGGGGTGTGCGGGTCAGCAGGTTCGGACAAGAAAGAGCGGGATCTTCCCGACATCCGGGCACCGTCTGGACGGCTCGCACCCGGTGCGGGAAGGTGTGGGCGTCGACCACCGTCCACGTCCACAGTGGACCAGGAGGAAACGGGTGCCCACGTTGGCTGTTCTCCCCTCTCGCGGCGCGGCGCGGGCCGGTGTCCTGGCGGCGGCCACGGCGCTGTTCGCGGTCGCCCTGGCCGGGCCCGCCTCGGCCCACGTCACCGTGTCGCCCACGGCGGTCAGCAAGAAGGGGGTGTCCCGGCTCACCTTCCAGGTGCCGAACGAGTCCCCGACGGCGGGGACGGTCTCGGTTCGGCTGACCCTGCCGCTGGACACGCCGGTCACCTTCGCCATGCCCGCGGCCAAGCCCGGCTGGACCGCGGCCATCGGGGAGAAGGACCTGGACAAGCCGTTGAACGTCGGCGGCTACGAGGTCACCAAGACCGTGCACACGGTGACCTGGACCGCCGCCCCGGGCACCCGGCTGGAGCCGTCGACCTTCACCCTCTTCGAGGTCCTGCTCGGCGAGCTGCCGCAGAACACCGACAGGATCCTGCTCCCGATCACCCAGACCTACGACGACGGCAAGGTCGTCGACTGGGCCGACCCGCCCCTGCCCGACGGCGGCGAGCCCAACTCCCCGGCCCCCGTGCTCACCCTGACCGACGGGGGCGCGGAGCACGACGCGCACGCCGCCCCGGCCGCCGCGCAGCAGACCGCGGCCGAGACGCCGTGGCTGGCGGTCTCCGCGCTGGTCGTGGGGGCGCTCGCGCTCGGCCTGTCGATCGGCAACCTGCTGGCCCGCAGGCGCAAGACCGGCTGAGCGCCCGGCCGGGGCCGCGCGCGGCCCCGGCCGGACGGGTTGTCAGCCGCCGGGCCACCAGCGCGACAGCAGCGAATTGTCGTCCTCGCGCCTGCGCGACGTGGCGGCCAGGACACCGCCGCCGACCAGGAGCAGGGCCACGCCGATGCCCAGGGGCAGGGCGATGTCCGCACCGGTGCTGGCCAGGCCGCCGCCGGGCTTCGGCCCCGCCGAGTCGGAGGTGGAGCCGCCCGTCGAGCCGCCCCCGGCGGTTCCCGGGGTCGGGCCGCCCGCCGTGCCGCCGCTGATCCCGTCGCCGCCCACCGGGCCGGGGGTGGGCGGTGGGGGTGCGTCGCCCGCCAGCAGGGCCCTGCTCTGGGGCAGGTCGTCGGTGTAGAGGTCGACCACCCTGGGCCGGGTGTAGGGGCCCGGGGCTCGTCGTAGCCGACCACGACCACGACCGACCAGCCGCCGGAGCAGCCGGGGCTGGTGGGCGCCCAGACGTTGCTGACCGGGAGTTGGATCGGCGCCCCGGTGGGAGCGCCTGCCGACGCCTGCGTGGCGTCGGCCCAGTCGCTGTAGAGCAGGCTGGGCTCGGTCAGCCCGTCGGTGGTGCGGAAGTGGGCGGGGTCGCGCTGAACCGGCACCGGGTTGCCGCCCGCCACCGCGATCCGCACCTGCTGCTGCGCCGGGGACGCGGCGGGGGAGGCGGCGGCTCACCCCGCAACGTGGACGTTGTGCGGGCCGGCGACCCCGTCCCCGTTGCCGTCGGTGGCCCACCTGGCCCAGGTGCCGGGGATGAACTGCATCGGGCCGACCGCCCGGTCCCAGCGCGCGTCGCCGTCCAGCCCGCCGAGGTCGGTGTCGCCGATGGCGGCGACGCCGGGGGCGCCGTCGAGCCGCGGTCCCAGGATCGCCTCGACCGTGGTGCCGCCCGCGTCGACCCGGCCGCCGCGGGCGTGACCGGATTCCACCTTCCCGATGGCGGTCAGCAGGGACACCGGCACCCCGCACCCCGGCTGCGAACCGGCCAGCGCGAGCGCGGCCCGCCGGTAGGCGGCCGGCACGGGGGCCGGGATGCCCGAGACCGACGCGGGCCGGTCCACGACGGTCCCGCCGCCGGGTGAGGTGCGCTCGACCACCGGCACGACCGGGGGTGCCGCGGTCGGCGGCGTGCCGCCGTCCACCCCGGGGACCGGGGCGGGCACACCGTCCACGACGCGCGGCCGGACCGGGGCCGGGTCGACCTCGGCCCCCTGCCGCGCCCGCGCACCGGGCGACCGGCCGCCCCGATCGCCGACGTGGTGAGCAGCGCCGCGATCACGGCGGCCGTGCGCGGCACCGCGCGCTGCCCTCGGGTGGGTGGGGTTGTTCGGGTCATGCCCCCGAGTGGAGCACCGCGGGCCCCGTTCCCGGGGCCCGCCAACGCTTTCCTGCCCCCGGGGGCAACCCTTCCCGCCCGCGCGGGTTCCTCAGGGGGTCAGGCTGCTCAGGGTGAGTTCCGCGAAGTGGTGCGCCACCTGCTCCGCGCTGAGCGGACCGTCCGGCTGGTACCACAGGCCGAGCCGGTGGATCGCGCCGAAGTGGTAGCTGACCGCCAGCGTCGCCGGGACGTCGGACCGGAACGTCCCGTCCCGCTGCCCCTCTTCGATCAGGGCCTTGACCCGGTCGTGGTAGCCGCGGCGCTCGCCGCGGACCATCTCGCGCACCCGGGGGGACAGCAGGTGGAAGGACTGGAAGAAGACCACCGCCTCGTCCAGGTCCGCGATCGTCGACTCCACCACGTCGCTGATGATGGCGTGCAGCTTCTCCCGCAGCGGCAGGTCGGAGTCGGCGATGGCCTCCATGCGCAGCCGCTGCCCGCCCTGCATCTGCCGGTAGACCTCGACGAGCAGGTCTTCCTTGGTGGCGAAGTAGTGGTAGAGGGCTCCCGTCGTCACCCCCGCCGCGTCGGCGATCTCGCGGACGGGGGTGGCGTCGAAGCCCTTGCGCGCGAACAGGGTGATGGCCGCGCGCACAACTCGGTCACGTACAGGCACCGCGTCAGCCAACCAGAGCCACTTCGGCCGGGGTGCGGCGGGCGGTCGGCGCGGCGGTGATCGGGCCGGTGCCGCGGTCGGTCACCATCGGCTCTTGGACGACCTTCGGGGTCAGGTCGGGGGAGACGGTGAACACGAACGCCCCGGTGTAGCCTGCGTGCGAGTCCTTCGAGAACGCGAACGGGGTCATCCCCGGCCCGGACAGCGAGCCCGACGACATGGCCTCCAGCAGCTTCGAGCGGGTCAGGTCGCGGCCCGCCAGCTTGACCGCCTGGGCGAACGTGTACGCCTGGGCCATGCCGGAGACCAGCGTGTTGGTGAGCGGCACGTCCGGGATGTAGCGCTGGTGGATCTCCTTGAACAGGGTGATCCACGGGTCGTCGGTGTCCACACCGGGCAGGTAGCCCGCGCCGATCATGCCGGTGAGCAGGGCCGACGGCGACACCTCTGCCCCGGCCTGCTTGCTGAACGCCGACAGCAGGCCGCTGAGCGTGCGCGTGTCGGCGCCGATGCTGTTCACCACGAACTGCGGCTTGTAGCCCAGCCGGGCGGAGGTGAGGACGGCCAGCGCGGTGAACGCGGGCACGCACTGGCACACCACGACCTCCGCGCCCGCGCCCTTGAGCGCGGTGAGCTGCGGCAGCACGTCGGTGTTGGCCGAGTCGTAGGGCTGGCGGGAGACGACGGCGTCCTTCAGGAACTGGTCCAGGCCGGCCTGGGCGTCGCGGCCCACGTCGTCGTTCTGGTAGAGCACACCGACCTTCTTGCCCGCCAGGTTGTCCTTGACGTACTTGCCCAGGATCTTCGACTCGCGGGTGTAGTCCACCTGGAAGCCGTAGGTCATCGGCCGGGCGGTCGGGTCGTCCCACGCCAGCGCACCGGAGGACACCAGGACGTCCGGCACGCCCTCGGTGGTGAGGAAGTCGAGCACCTTGGAGTGCGTCGGTGTCCCGAGGCCGCCGACCACGGCGAACACCTGGTCCTGGAGCACGAGCTTCTTGACGACCTCGACGGTCCTCGTCGGGTTGTAGCCGTCGTCCTCGACCCGGTAGTCGATCTTGCGGCCGTGGATGCCGCCCGCGTCGTTGACGTAGGAGTAGACGGCCCTGGAGCCCGCCGAGATGGAGGAGTAGCCGGAGGCGGCCGGGCCGGTGAGCGGTTGGTGGGTGCCGATCACGATGGAGGTGTCGGTGATGCCCGTGGTCTCGTTCTTCACCCCGCTCGCGCCGCCGCCACCGGGGTTCGTCTCGCCCGCGCCCCCGCAGGCACTGAGCAGCAGGAGGGCCGAGAGCCCGATGGTCTTAGCCTTCAACGACATGGCTGTCCTTCCGACGCCGGAGCGGGATCTTCCCGAGCAAGCCGTGGATCCCCTGGGGGAGCACCAGCACCACCACGATGAGCACGACACCGAAGATCGCCAGCGGCAGGAAGTTGGCGACGTCGGTGCGCAGGGACAGGCCGTGGGCGAGTTCCTCCGCCCCGGCTTGCAGGTACACCAGGGCCAGCGCGCCCCACAGCGCGCCCCAGAGGCTGCCGACACCGCCGAGCACGACCGCGGCGAGCAGCGTCAGCGACAGGGCGGGGGTGAACGAGCCGGGGGCCGCGGTCCCGAGCAGGAACGCCTGCAACCCGCCCGCGAGCCCGCCGCAGACGGCGCTGACCAGGAACGCCAGCACCTTCGTCCGCCCGACCCGGATCCCGGCCAGCGCCGCGGACACCTCGTCGTCGCGGACCGCGCGCATCTCCCGGCCGATCCGGCCGGAGGTGATGTTGGCCAGCACGACCATTCCCAGCAGGACGGTCGCCCACACCACCCACGCCTGCCAGCGGGTGGTGGGGACGTCCAGGCCCGCGGGCAGGCTGTTGACGGTGAAGCCCAACCCGTTGCTGCCGCCAAGGAAGTCCGGGAAGCGCTGGGTGATCGCGGGCAGGCCGACCGCCAGCGCCAGCGTGGCCCCGGCCAGGTACGGGCCGTGCAGCCGGGCCGCGGCGGCCCCGGTGAGCACCCCGGCGACCCCGCTGACGGCGGCGGCGATGAGCAGGTCGGCCCAGAACGGCAGGCTCGGCACGTGGGTGACCAGCAGCGCCACGGTGTACGCGCCGACGAACAGGAATGCGCCGTGCCCCAGCGACACCTGCCCGGTGAGCCCGGTCAGGACGGTCAGCCCGGCGGCGGCCAGCAGCAGGTACCCGACGGTGGCGACCCGGACGTTGGTGAACGGGTCGACCACCGAGGACACCGCGACCACCGCGGCGAAGGCGAGCAGCGCCCAGAGCAGGTGGCGCACCAGCGGCGGCAGCGACGACGCCCGCGCCCGCTTCCCCGCTCGCCCGGTCTTGGTTCCCGCCGCCCGGACTCCCGCTGCCCGGACTTCCTTTTTGGACACCATCACACCCTCCTGGCCACGCCGCGCCCGAACAGGCCGTGCGGGCGGAAGGTCAGCACCAGCACCAGGATCGCCAGCGACGCCAGGGTCACCAGCTCCGGACCGACGTACCCGGACACGTACGACAGCACCACGCCCAGGCCGAAGCCGCCGATGATCGTGCCCACCGGGTTCTCCAGCCCGCCCAGCACGGCCGCGGTCAGCGCGTAGACGAACACCGCGTCGAGCACCGTGGGCGACAGGAACGGCGGCGCCGCGAGCACCCCGGCGAGCGCGCCCACCACCGCGGCCAGCGTCCACCCGATGGTCAGCATCAGGCCCACCCGCACCCCGACCAGGCTCGCCACCTCGGGTTTGAACGCCGCCGCCCGCATCCGCAGCCCCAGCGTCGTCGCCCCGAACAGGGCCAGCACCGCCCCGGCGGTCACCAGCACGACCACCACCACGAACACGGCGGCGGGGGAGAAGGCGCCGCGGAAGTCGAAGGCGTAGGGGAACGACTTCGGCTCCGCCGACCAGATCATCCCGCTGACCGCCTGCAACAGCATCAGCAGGCCCAGGGTGGCGATCACCGGGGCCAGCTCCCCGGACCGGCGCAGCGGCCGCATCAGCACCCGCTCGGTGAGCGCGCCGAGGACACCGCCCGCCACGAGCGCCACCAGCAGCCCGAGCCAGTAGCCGCCGGTCGCGCGGTTGACGCTGTAGGCGAGGTAGGCGCACAGCAGCGCGAGGGCGGGTTGCGCGAAGTTCACCACCCGGGTCGCCCGGTAGATGATGACCAGTGCGAGCCCCAGCGCGGCGTAGATGGCGCCGTTGGTGAGCCCGCCCAGGGTGAGCGTGAGGAAGTCGGGCATCAGAACCCCAGGTAGGCGTGTCGGAGTCGGTCGTCGTCGAGCAGGTCCGCGGCGGGCGCGTCGGCCACGACCCGGCCCAGGGACAGCACGTAGCCGTGGGTGGCCACCGACAGGGCGCCGCGGGCGTTCTGCTCCACCAGCAGCACGGTCAGCGCCAGTTCGCGCAGCACGCGCAGGATGCGCGCGGTGACCATCGGGGCCAGCCCCAGGGACGGCTCGTCGAGGATCACCGCCCGCGGTCCGCTCATCAGCGCCCGGCCGATGGCCAGCATCTGCCGCTCCCCGCCGGAGAGCGTGCCCGCCTGCCGGTCGAGCCGCTCGGCCAGCGGCGGGAACAGCTCCAGCACCTCCCGGCGGGTGCGGTCGCGGTCCGCCCGCGCCCGCCAGAGGCCACCCAGCTTGAGGTTGTCCGCCACGGTCAGCTCGGTGATCACGCCACCGTTCTCCGGCACGTGCGCCAAACCGCGGCGGACGATCCGGTCGGGTGCCCAGCCGGTGATGTCCTCGCCGTCGAAGGTGACTGTCCCGGCGTTCGGTGTGGCCAAGCCGCTGACAGTGCGCAGCAGCGTCGTCTTGCCCGCCCCGTTCGCCCCCAGCACGGCGGTGATCACGCCCGCCCCGGCGGTGAGGTCCACCCCGTCGAGGGCGCGCACCGGTCCGTACGCGGTGGCCAGGTCCTGTACTCGCAGCACGGTCAGCCCGCCGTTCCGAGGTAAGCCGCGGTGACCCGCTCGTCGGCGCGCACCAGCTCCGGTGGCCCGTCGGCGATCACCCGGCCGAAGTCGAGGACGGTGATGTGGTCGCACACCCGCATCACCATGTCCACGTGGTGTTCGACCAGCAGCACCGCCGTGCGGTAGGTGAGCCCGCGCAGCAGCACCACCAGCTCCTCGACCTCCACTTCGGACAGACCGGAGGCGGGTTCGTCGAGCAGCAGCAGTTCCGGCTCGGCGACCAGCGCACGGGCCAGCGCCACCCGCTTGCGCACGCCGTAGGGCAGCGCCCCGGGCAGCGCGTCGCGCCACTGGGCGATGTCGAGTTCTTCGAGAACACCGAGGGTGCGCTCGGTCAGCCGCCGCTCGTCGCGCGCGGCCCCGCGCAGGCCCAGCAGGGTGCCCAGGGCCGAGGACCCGCGGTGCCGGTGCGCGCCGACGAGCACGTTGTCCAGCACGGTCGCGCCCGCGAACAACCCCAGCCCCTGCACGGTCCGGGTGATCCCGAGCCGGGCCAGGTCGTGGGTCCGGTGGCGGCGCAGGGACTCCCCGTGCCAGAGCACCTCACCGCCCACCGGGCGCACGAACCCGCAGATGACGTTGAACAGCGTCGTCTTGCCCGCCCCGTTGGGGCCGATGACGCCGTGCACCGTGCCGGGGCGCACGGCCAGGGAGACGTCGTCGAGCGCGGTCAGCCCGCCGAAGCGAACGGTGGTCGCGGACACGGTGAGCACGGGGCCGCTCTGCATCGGGGCCAACTCCTTCGGACGCCTCTGTCCTCACGGAATGTCCCACTATCTGGGACCGACCATACCGAGCGTTCGGTATGTCGGGCAATGATGCGACCGCGACCCCCGCCCGTCAAGGGGCCTTTCGGTCCACCCGGGGTTTTTCGCCCGGTTTCAGCCCCGGCGCTCGGCGTGCACCGGGCAGTAGTGCCGCGGATCGGTGCGGTCGCGCGGCAGGTACCGCTCCGGGGTGTGCACCAGCGGCGTCGAGGCGGGCAGCCTGCCGGACGCGCGGTCCAGGCCGTCCCGGGCCCGCGGGTGCTTGCGCAGCCGCGGCGGCACCAACCGGAACACCAGCCCGACGGCCGCGCCGAACACCCGGTGCGCCCGTTCGTCCCACGTGGACCACCGGTAGCCCAGCAGGTCCCGCACCGGCTGGTCGTACATGCCCACGGTCACCCACACGAACCCGCGCGCCACCACCGCGCGGACCGGCCGCCACAACCAGTCCGGCAACCACGGCGCGAACGGCGGCGCGGGCAGCGGGGTCAGGTCCAGCACGTCCCGGGTGGCCTTGTTGTCCTCCAGCACCTCGCGGCACATGTGGTCCCAGTAGCGCTGGAAGTCCTCCCAGGTGTCCGGCACCGGGCGCGTGCTGACGCCGTACCGGACGTACCAGGTCTTGTGCTCCTCGAACAGTTCCCGCTTCTCCCGCTCGCTGATCCCGCCGCAGAAGTGTTGCGCGGTGAGCAGGGTGCCGTAGAAGAACGTGGCGTGCGCCCAGTAGAAGACATCCGGGTCGAGCGCGTGGTACCGCCTGCCCCGCGCGTCGACGCCCTTGATGTCGCGGTGGTAGTCCCGCACCTCCCGCCCGGTCTCCTCGGCCCGCTCCCCGTCGAACACCACGCCGCCGATGGGGTAGAGCGAACGGAACAACCGCTCCCACCGCTCCTCGAAGAACTCGGAGTGCTGCTCCACGGCGGCGCCGAGCTTGGGGTGCATGTTCTGCATCGATCCGGCCCAGAGACCCTGGAGCATCCCCCGCCAGTCGCCGAAGTACTTCCAGGTGACCGACCCCGGCCCGAGCCCCTCCGCCACGACGTCCCCTCCGGCAGGATCGACCACCCCGTCGCCGGCCTGACAACAGGTGTTGTCAGGCTAGGAGTCGACAACGCCCGTTGTCAATGAGGGGCGGTTCGAGTCCGGTGGTCACGCCGGGGGTTCTCCGTCCCACAGCGGTCGCAGCGGTTGTACCGCTCCCGATTCGAGCGCGCGGAGTTCGGCCTTGTCGCGGCGGTGGGTGAGGTGGGAGCGGACCGTGGCGATCTCGCTCCGCACGTCCGCTCGCCGGGTGCTCCTGGCCCGGGCGCCCAGGTCCGCGACGGCCGCCGACACCTCCGGTGTGATCGACAACCGGGTCTCCTCTCCGGGGCAGCGGGTCGGCGATCGGGTGCCGGGCCCGCCGCCCGCTACGCGCCAAGGGGACGGTCGGCGGTGTGCCAGGATCGTCGCGTGGACCACGGGCTCGTGATCGGACCGGAGTCGGGGGTACCGGTGGGGGAGTTGCTGCCGCTCTACGGGGCGGTCGGCTGGTCGGCCTACACCGACTCGCCCGATCTGCTGGCGGCCGGGGTGGCCGGGTCGTCCTGCGTGGTGACCGCGCGCCGGGACGGGCGGCTGGTCGGCCTCGCCCGCGCGTTGTCCGACGGGGCGACCGTCTGCTACCTGCAGGACGTGCTCGTGGACCCGGCCGAGCAGCGTCGCGGGATCGGCCGTGCGCTCGTGCGGGCGGTGCTCGACCACCACCGCGCGGTCCGGCAGAAGGTCCTGCTGACCGACGACGAACCGGGTCAGCGCGCCTTCTATGAGAGCCTGGGCTACGCCGAGATCCGGGACCACGGGCCCGGTGCGTTGCGCGCCTTCGTCCGCTTCGACAACGCCACCTGAGCCCAGCGGCCCGGTAGAGGTGTGCGGTTCGGAGGTGCCGCCGGGTGGGTCAGGGGGCGGGGTTCGCCGTGAACTCGTGGGAGGCGTTCTCCAGCCAGGTCTTGACCAGGTCGACCTTCTGCCCGGAGGCGACGGTGTCGGCGGCGCCCTGGTTGCCGGTGTCGAAGTGGACGGTGACCGCGTGGGTGGTGGAGCGGTTCCACGCCGACGTGGCGTTGTTCTTGACGCAGGCGCCGAGGCCGGGGCCCGGGCCGGTGAAGGTGTGGCAGTCCGGCGCGGTGTCGCCGTAGTCGGCGACGGTGGCGGTGAAGTCGGCGAGTGCGCCGGACTGGTCCTGGCCCCAGTACAGGCAGAACTCGCCCTCGTCGCACACCCCGTCGCCGGGGGTGGCGGCGGTGGCGGTGCCCGCCATCGACACGATGAGCACGATGATCCCGGCGAAGGCCGCCGCGGTTCGGGTGAGACGCTTACCCATGGTGTTCCTCCCGTTGAGGCCGTGGCGCCGCCTTACCGCGCGCCCCCACGGGTCGAGCCTGCTGCACTTTCCGGCCCGGTACCGGCGCGACCACCCCATCGGGTGCCCATCACCCCTCGATCGGCACCTTCCCCCCGGCGTCGCCCGACCCGCGGCGGGGTCGGCCGCGCCCGTCCGCCGCGACCGGGCGGGCAGGGGCGAGAATGGTCGCGATGGCCTCCTCACTCGCCGACCGCCGTGCCGCCCGCCGTGCCGCCCTGCTCGCCGCCGGGGTGGCGCTGCTGGGTGACCCCGCCCGCCCCGGTGTCTCCGTCCGGGCGGTCTGCCGGGCGACCGGGCTGACCGAGCGCTACTTCTACGAGAGCTTCCCCGACCGCGACGAGTTCGTCCGCGCCGTCTACGACGACGTCGGCGCCCGCGCGCACGACGCCCTGGTGGCGGCCACCGGTGGCGCCGAGCGGGAGGACCTACCGCGGGCCGCCGTGGCCGCGTTCGTCGACCTCATCGTCGGCGACCCCGCGGTGGGGCGGGTGCTGCTGCTCGGGCCGCTGACCGAGCCCACCCTCGGGTCGCGCGGGCAGGAACTCGTCCCCGCGTTCGTCACCCTGGTCCACGACCACCTCACCGCCGCCGACCCGGCCGAGCGGCAGATGATCGCCCTCGGTGTGGTCGGGGCGCTCACCACCCTGTTCATCGCCCACCTCGACGGCACGCTGACCGTCTCCCGCGCCCGGCTCGTCGACCACTGCACCGCCCTGGTCGCCTCGGCGGGGCGGGCGTAGCACCTTCCACAGCACGCTCGGCGCGAGCAGCACCGCCGGGCTGCGCACCAGGTGCGCGGCGAGGGAGAACCGGCGGAACACGTCCGGGTCACCGGGGATGGCGCGGTCGAGGCGGGCGAGGTACCACTGGGCGAGCCGGGCGCGGGCCGGGGTGGGGCGCGGGTCCCAGGTGAGGTCGGCGCCGGTGGCCATGGCCCAGGGCAGCGCCAGGGCGCGGGCGACCCGCCTCTGGAACACCCTCGGCAGGTCCGCCGCGCCCCGGTGGAGGAGGTCGTCGAGGATCTGCGCCTGCACGGCGGTCACGGTCATGCCCTGGGCGTAGACGGGGTTGAGCGTGCACACCGCGTCGCCCAGGCAGAGCAGGCCGTCGGGCCGGCGGGGCATCCGGTGGTAGCGGATCCAGCGGCTGTCGAGGTGGGCCATGCGGTGCGCGCGGCCGAGCGGTTCGCCGCCGGTGATCGTCTCGGCGAACTGCGGGCTGCGCAGGGAGCGCGCGTAGGCGAGGAACCCGGCCGGGTCGGTCGGGGCCGCCTGGCCGTCGGCGCCCATCAGGGTGAGCAGGCGGTGCCCGTCCTCGGTGGTGACGAGAACACCGCCGCGGCGGCGGTCCGGGGCGCGCGGGAACTCGGCCACCGTCGTCCAGTCCGCTGTGGACGGTGCGCGGAACAGGCGGGTGGTGTAGACGCCCCCGCCGGTCACCGCCAGCTCCTCCGGCCTGCCGAACCCCGCCGCGCGCAACCAGGTGGGCAGCTCCGTCAGGCGGCCGCTCGCGTCCACGACCAGGTCGGCGCCGATCTCCTCGTGCGCGGCCGGCAGGGCGGACCCGGTGACGCCGGTGACGCGGGTGCCCCGGGCGTCCCAGCACAGGCCGTCCGCGGTGAAGCCGGGCCGGGTGGTGACGCGCGGGTCGTCGAGGACCCGGCGGCGCAGGCAGCGCTCCAGGGTGACCCGGGTGGCGGTCTGGATCGGCAGGCCGATCCGACCGCGCGGGGCCCAGCCGGTGGGGAGGCGGTAGCGGGCGCTCTCGCCGAAGTCCACCCGGGCGGCGCCGCGCGCGGCGAGTTCGTCGCCGAGGCCGGGGAAGAGGCGTTCGAGCACCGCCGACCCCCTGGCCGGCAGGGCGTGCGGGTGGTGGGCCTGCGGGATGCCGCGCCGGTGCGCGGATTCCGCGGTCACCGGGTCCTGTTCGAGCACGACGACCTCGGCGAAGTGTCCGCTGAGCACCCGGGCCGCGCACAGGCCGCCGAAGCCGCCGCCGATCACCACCGCGCGCTGTGCCGCCATGCCGCGAGGGTGGCACCCGGACCGGGGTGGCAGTGACCCGGGCCACAAAGCTCACCCGATCGTCGCAACTCGAATGAGCCTCATTATGTCGGGTCGGGTTCAGGCGCGGCGCCGCACCGACCCGGCGGTGGCCGGGCTCGGTGGGTCGTCCGACCAGGCCCACGTCACCGCCGCGGGCTGCGGCAGCGGGTCGGCACCGGGCAGCGCGCACAGCGCGACGACCCGGTCCAGCGACAGGCCCAGCGCCCCGGCGATCGCGGCCACGGTGAAGAACGACGGCCCGGCGATCCGCCCGGCCTCGATCTTGCGCAGCGTCTCGCTCGGCAGCCCGGCTCGCTCCGCGATCGCCGCCAGGGTGCGGTTTCCCCGCGCGGTCCGCAGCAGCGAGCCGAGCCGCCTGCCGCGTTCCCGCTCCTCGGGCGTCAGGGGGTGTCGGACCATGATCCGGACGCTAGCGGTCCGGCCGGGGCCGCCGCACCGGTCGAGAGACCCGGAAGTCGTCCGCGATCAGCGGTACCGCGGTGGGCCGAACGGCCTCCCGGAGGGGTGGGCCGAACGGGCGGGGGACCGCCGAAACCCGATCGCGCCTCGACGTGGTCGTCTACCTTGCTCGGGTGGTCGGCCGGTCCGGGGCGCGGCGACGACGGCCCCCGGCGCGGCACCGGCGAGGGACGAGGAGTGGCGGCATGACGGAGTCGAACCCGGAACTGGCGAGGTTCCCGCTGGCGGGCGGCGGGGCCGTGCTCGTCGAGGTGGACGGGCGGGCGGGGGTGGAGCGGGCGGGCAGGCTGCCCCGGGTGCTGCTGGAGGCCAAGACCGGCTTCGACGGCGCCCTCGCCGAGGTGCGCGACGCCGCGGTGGCGGCGCTGGCCCAGTTCACCACCATGGCCCGGCCCCCGGAGGAGATCGAGCTGAAGTTCGGCATCAAGCTCGACGCCGAGGTCGGGGCGGTGATCGCGCGGACCGGGGTGCAGGGCCAGTTCGAGGTGAAGCTCAAGTGGCGCAGGGACCCCGCCCCGCTGGAGGACGAGTCGGTCGAGGAGTCCTGACCTGCCGCGGGGGAGCGGCACGCCGCTCCCCCGCGGCGGGCTCAGCCCACCATGTCGGCCAGCAGGGCCGTGGGCGCGGCGAGGGCGGCCAGCGCCTTGTCCACGGTCTCGGTGCTGACCACGTTCTCGTCGTGGCTGGCGGTCAGCTCCATGTGGTCGCGGGTGCGGATGGCGAAGACCGTGATGCCGTCCGGGCCGTAGGAGGGGCTGAAGCCGAAGAAGCGCTTGGTCCCCGTGTCCAGCCACGGCATGTCCGCCAGGCCGGGCAGGGTGGGCATGGAGTTGAACGTCAGGGTGACCTTGTCCGGGCGCGGGGCCAGGGTGGGCGCGGGTTTCGGGGTGGCCGCGACCGCGCCGACCAGCGAGCCGAGGGCGAGCGCGGGCAGGGCGCGGCCGGTGTCGCGGGCCTGCTTCATCGCGGCCTCCACGGCGGCCGGGTCGCTCAGGTCGGTGCGCAGGTAGAGGCTCTTGGACAGGTTGCCCCACCGGGGGTCGTCCGACGGGCCGAGCATCCCGCGGATGTCGAGCAGCGCCCACAGCCCGTCCTCGTTGAGCGGGACGCCGTGGGAGACCAGCGCGCGGTGGGTCATGCTGGTGAGGACGCTGGTGATGGAGATGCCCCTGGCGTGGGTGTTGCGCCAGCGGGTGATCTCGCGCAGCGCCGGGTTCGGGATGACCGCCCCGGTGAAGTCGGGGCGGGTGCGCTCGGGGGCCGTGGTGGCCGCGGCGACCGGGGGAGCGGTGCGGTGGCGCACGTAGTCGACCCAGTCCCGGCGGTGGGTGCGCAGCCCGGCGCGCAGCGCGTGCAGCACGGTGCGCGTGGGGGTGCGGGCGGCCAGCTCGTCCAGGCCGGTGCCGCGGGTGGCCGCCATCAGCAGCCGGGTGAAGGTGGACGCGTCGCCGACGGCGTGGCTGATGTCGCCGAGCACCGCGGTCGGGCTGACCACCAGGCGGACCGGCAGGTCGCGCGGCGGCGCCAGGTGGGCCTTGATGTGCCCGGTGAGGTCCTCGGGGTCCGGGTCGGGGGCGGTCACCACCATCCGGGCCACGTGCTCGGCGCGGTCGCCCGCGCGCACCGGCAGCCAGCGGCCGGTGGCCTCGTCCAGGCGGGAGGAGATGGGCGAGTCCGGGTACAGGTGCGTGAAGCGCAGCAGCGCCGCCCGGATGGCCTCGACGTCGGTGGCCACCGGGGTGACCAGCAGGACCGAGCGCTGGCGCAGCCAGGGGCGGTCGAGCGGGCCGACGCGGCGCGGGCGCGGTCTGTCGGTCATGGTCAGTCCTCTCCACGGAGCGCGGACCGGTAGATCGCCAGGGTCTCCTCGGCGATCCGCCCCCAGTCCGGCACGTCGGCCTCGTCCCGCCGGGTCTCGGCGAGCGCCTGGGTGAGCGCCGCGGCGACCGCGGCGGGCTCGGGTCCGACCAGCCGCGCCGCCCCGCCCAGGTGCTCGGCGGCGATCTCGCGGTGGGCGGGGATGTCGCTGAGCACGACCCTGGCGCCCGCCGCGGCGGCCTCCACCGGGGCCATGCCGAACGCCTCGTGCTCCGACAGCGACACCAGCACCGCGGCGGTGCGCAGCCAGCGGTGCACCTCGTGGTCGTCGACGCCGCCGGTGAACCGCACCCGCCCGGCGACCCCCAGCTCGGCGGCCAGCCCGCGCAGCTCGTCGAACTGAGAACCGGTGCCCACGACCACGACCTGGACGTCCGGGGGCAGCAGCGGCAGGGCGCGCAGCAGCGCGGCCACCCGCTTGTAGGGCTCCAGCCTGCCCAGGCTCAGGATCGTGCGCGGCTGGTCCGGGAACGGTTCCGCCGCGCGGATCGCCGCCACGTCGACGCCGTTGGGCACCACGTGCGCGCGGTCCGCGGCCACCGGGAAGTCGCCCACGAGCTGGTCGCGCTCGGCGCGGGACACGCACACCACCGCCCGCGCCGCCCGGAACAGCAGCCGACCGACGAACCGGTAGCCCACGTGCAGCACCGATGCCTGCCTGCTGTGCCCGCCGCCGTGGTAGTGCGGGGTGAACACCACGGGGCGGGCGAACCCACCGAGCGCGGCGAACCCGCAGGCGGCGTGGTAGCTGTGCACGTGCACGACGTCGCTGCCGCGCCCGGCGCGCAGCCCGGCCAGCAGCAGCCGCGGCGAGATCGACATGACCGTGGTGCGCCAGGCCGGGAACACCCGCACCGGCACGCCGCCGGGCCGCTCCAGCACCGGCCGCGGCACGCCGCGGCGCGCGGTGAGCACCCGCACGTCGACCCCGCGCGCGCTCAGCTCGCGCGCCAGGTGCCCGGTGTGCGCCTCGACCCCGCCGCGCTCGGGCGGGAAACCGGGTGTGACCAGGGTGACCCGCAGCGGCGCGGTCATGCGATGTGGGCCGCGCGCACGACGTGCTCCGCGATGAGCCGGTGCCCGTCGGCGGTGGGGTGCACGTCGCCGTACTGGCAGAAGTAGGTGTAGAGGCAGGCGCCTGCGACCGCGGTGGGGACCGTGCCGTAGCCGGGGACCGAGGTGGTCTGGGTGAGCGGCACGTAGCCCTGGGCGGCCTCGGTCACGTCCACGAACTCGGCGCCGACCTTCGCGTACTCCGCCCGCAGCACCGGGTTCACCAGGTCGCGGAAGACCCCGACGGAGGCGGCGGCGACGTCCCGGCCCGGGGCACCCGCGGTCACCCAGTAGCCGAGCAGCATGTCCGGGTAGCTCACCCCGACGATCGGCACGTCCGGCCCGGCCGCGGCGCGCAGTTCGGCGAGCACCGCGGCGAGGTCGGTCCGCAGCCGCTCGACCGAGGCGGTGACGCAGTCGATGGCGTCCGGCCGCGGGGTCGCGCCGATCGGCAGGCAGGGGCGCACGTCGTTGCCGCCGACCACAACGGTGACCAAGCCCACGCGGCCACGGTTCTCGGACATGAACTTCACCGCTGCCCGCGCCTGCGACAGGCCGCCGTAGTCCGGGGCGCCGGGGGCGAGCGCGACGGGCGCGCAGCCGGGCTCGGCGCGTAGTTGCGCGGTGGTGACGCCGGAGCAGCCGAAGTTGGCCAGTCGCATCGGCACGCCGTGGACGACAGTCTTCTCCGCCACCTGGTAGGCGAACCCGTCGGTGGAGGTGCCACCGCCGTCGGCGCCGGTCGGCTTGTACCCCGCGGCGTAGGAGTCGCCGACGGAGACGTAGTAGCGCTCCCCGGGGTCGGCGGCGGTGGAGGTCGCCGCACACCCCGACAGTGCGAACAGGGCGGCGGATGCCGCCGCGAACAGGCGAACCGACACGGAGCGCGTTCCTTCCGACCGGGGGGTGGAGTTCACGACAAAGCCGGGGACCGCGGGAGCGCAAGGTGAAGCAGGCGGAAACCCGACATCTCGTACTTGCGAACGCGCGGGAGCCAGACGCGATTCATGTTCTCCGGGCGAAGGATACTACAAATACCCTCGACCGCACTCCGGAAAGTTGTTCATGATTTGTCCAGTGCTCTGTGGACGGTGGATCAAGGCTCTTCGCGGCGCTGTCGTGCCGGGTGCGCTGGGTGATGTTGCTTGGTAACAGTTACCCGGACAGGTTATGTCACTCGGGTGCAGAAACTGTCCCCATCGGGGAGTTGTCGGACACTGTGTAGTTAGATGTCCCTCAAGTTACGGTGTGTTACACCTTCGGGTGGTGACGTGTGGTGAGGGCCAAAAGAGTGAAACCGCGCACGTTTGGCCCATTTGGGTAACAGCCGACAAGAGGATTGCGAAATCCTGTCCGTAGCTCGTCCCCACCTGTAAGAAGACTTGGGAGAACTGATGGTGCGCCTCTCCATCGTCATGCCGGTCTACAACGAGAGCGCCACTATCAGATCGGCCATCGAACGCGTGCTGTCGGTGGATTACCCCTGCCCGGTGGAGCTGATCGTCGTCGACGACGGGAGTTCCGACGACACGCCGGTGATCCTGCGCGAGCTGGCCCCCCGGGGCCTGCGGCTCGTCGAGCACCCGCGCAACCTCGGCAAGGGCGCCGCCGTGCGCTCCGGCGTGCGCGTGGCCGAGGGCACCCACATGATCATCCTCGACGCGGACCTGGAGTACTCCCCGGGCGACATCCCGGCGATGCTGGAGCCGGTCCTGCGCGGTCGCGCCGACCACGTCTTCGGTGCCCGGGTCTTCGGGCTCAACACCCGCTACCAGTCGTTCCGGTTCGCCGTCGGCGGCCGGGCGCTCACCCTCGCGGCGAACCTGATGTACGACTCCTGCCTGACCGACATGCACACCTGCCTCAAGCTGCTGCCGGTCGCCGACTTCCGCGCGCTCGACCTCACCGAGGACGGCTTCGGCCTCGACACCGAGCTGACCGCCCGGCTGATCCGCGGCGGCGTGCGCCCGTTCGAGGTGCCGGTCAGCTACGTCGGCCGCTCGGTGGCCGACGGCAAGAAGATCAACTGGAAGGACGGGGTGCGCTGCCTGTCCATCCTGGCCAAGGTCCGCACCGAGCGGCACCCGCAGGAGCTGTCCTACGCCACCGCCACCAACACCCCGCACACCCCCGCGCCGGTCGTCCCGCGCGCGGTCGACCTGGACGCGCCGCGCGCGGTCACGGCCACCAGCGAAGACACCCCGCTCGCCATCTGAGCGGGCGCAGCACCGAAAGGCAACGGACACGTGGGAGAGCGGCGCAGGGTGTGGCTGGTCGGGCCGGGGTTCGAGTTCCTCAGCGGCCTGTCGGTCTACACCTGTCGGCTGGCCAACGCGCTCACCGAGGAGCACGACGTGTCGGTCGTGCTGCTGCGCAAGCTGATCCCGGCCCGGCTCTACCCCGGCGGCAAGCGCACCGGGGACGACCTGACCAGCCTCAGCTACGACGAGCGGGTCCGCGTCGCCGGTGAGGTCGACTGGTACTGGGGCACCGAGCTGCGCGCCGTCGTGCGCAGGCTCAAGCGCGAGCGCCCGGACGTGCTGGTGCTCCAGTGGTGGACCGCGGCCACGCTGCACACCTACCTGGTGCTGGCCAGGGCAGCCCGGCAGGCCGGGGTGCCGGTCGTGCTGGAGTTCCACGAGACCCAGGACACCGGCGAGGCGTCGGTGCCGCTGGTGGCGGGCTACTGCCGCCGGGTGATGCCGCGGCTGCTCGCCAAGGCCTCCGGCGCGCTGGTGCACAACCGGCACGACCTGGAACTGCTGCGCGGCACCTACGGCGCGGCGCTGGACCACCTCGCCGTCGAGATCGCCCCGCACGGCCCGTACGACCACCTGCCCCCGGCCCCCGCCACCGCCACCGACGCCGACGTGACCCGGCTGCTGTTCTTCGGGCTGATCCGCCCGTACAAGGGCGTCGAGGACCTGGTCTCGGCGTTCAACGCCCTGTCCGCCGAGGACGCCGCCCGGTTCACCCTGACCGTGGTCGGGGAGACCTGGGAGGGCTGGACCAAACCCGCCGAGCTGATCGCGGCGAGCCCGCACGCCGACCGGATCACCTTCGTCAACCGCTACGTCAGCGACGAGGAGGCGGGCCGGTTCTTCGCCGACGCCGACGCCCTCGTGCTGCCCTACCGGCGCGGCTCGGCCAGCGGCCCGCTGCAGATCGCCATGAGCGGCGGCATCCACGTGCTGCTCTACGCCGTCGGCGGCCTGGTCGAGGCGGTCGCCGACTACCCCGGCGCCGTCCTGCTGCCCCCCGACGACGTGGCCGCGCTGCGCGCCGCCCTGCTGGACCTGCCGGACCGGCGCGCGGAGCGCTTCGCCGACCCGCACTCGTGGGCCGCGACCACCGCCGCGGTCGACCGGCTCACCACCGCGATCACCGCCGCGGCCCGGACCACCCCGGCGGCGGTGTGACCACCTCGACCCACCCGCGGGAGCAGGCCGCCGCGGACACCCCGGACGCCGCGGCGCCCACCCCGGACACCCGACCCCCGGCCCGCTGGACGTCGTGGCCCGCCGTGGTCGGCGCCGCCGCCGTGGGCATCCTCGTCGTGGGGCTGTCCTACCGGCTCGCCGCCGAGGGCGGGAACCCCAACATCCGCTACGGCGTGTTCTGGCTGGGGATGCTGCTGGCCGCCGTCCCGGTCACCGCGCGGATCGCCACCGGCGACCGGGTGGCCGCCGGGTGGGGCGTCGCCCTGCTCGGCGTGCTCACCTACGTGCCGAAGTTCCTGCGCAACCCGGGCGCCCCCGCCTACCACGACGAGTACGCGCACTGGCGCGAAGCCGTGGACGTGCTCTCGACCGGGACCCTGTTCCAGCCCAACTCGATCATCCCGATCGTGCAGTACTACCCGGGCACCTCCGGGCTGACCGCCGCCGTGCAGCGGCTCACCGGGCTGTCGGTGTGGTCCTCCGGGCAGCTCGTGCTGTTCACCGCGCACATGCTGGTCCTCTTCGCCGTCGTCGTGCTGGCGCGGGTGCACCTCAAGTCCGCCGCGGCCGGTGCGCTCGCCGCCGTGGTCTACGCGCTGAACCCGTCGGAGATGTACTTCGACACCCAGTACGCCTACGAGGGCATCGCGGTCGCCTTCTTCATGTGGATCCTCGCCCTGGGCAGCATCGCCGCCCGGTCGAGCGGTCGGCGGCGGGTCGCCGCGCTGGCGCTGGCCCTGCTCTGCGTGGGCGGCTGCGTGGCCACCCACCACCTGACCACGCTGTTCCTGGTGCTGCTGCTGGGCGGGGTGGCGGCGATCGTCGGGTTCCGGCGGTGGCGGTCCAGGACCGCCGAGGGCACCGGGGTGTGGCTGGTCCTCTTCGGCGGCACGGTGCTGGTGGCCGTGGCCTGGGTCCTGTTCGTCGCCACGCCCACGCTGACCTACCTGTCGCCGTACTTCGGCGGGTCGGTGGAGCAGCTCAGCGGCATGGCCGCGCAGGAGGACACCGGCCGGGTCGTGCTGGCCCCGTCGCCGCAACCGCTGTGGGAGCGCGGGTTCACCGCGCTGTCGCCGGTCGTCGTCGGGCTGGTGTGCCTGGCCGCGCTGCTGGCGCTGCGCAAGGTCCTCAAGGACTGGCGCGCGGACACGCTGGCGCTGATGGCGTTCGGGCTCGTGTACTTCCCGTCGGTGCTGTTCCTGCTGGCGCCCTCCGGCGCCGAGGGGGCCCGGCGGTCGTGGGCGTTCAGCTACGTGGGCATCGCGCTGATCGCCGCGTTCGTGGTGCTGCGCTGGCGGGAGCGCCGACCGGTGCGGTGGTGGGCGCGCGGGTGGGTGCTGATGGCGCTGTTCGTCGTCGTGCTCGTGGGCAACGTCGGCGCGGGCCTCAACGACCCGTACCGCTTCCCCGGGCCGTTCCGCTGGGGCACCGACACCAACTCCGCCAGCGCCGAGGCGCGCACGGTGGGGGAGGAACTGTCCGCGCGGGCGGGCCGGGTCCGGGTCATCACCGACCGGTACACCGCGCTGCAACTGGTCGCCTACGGCGGCCTGGACGTGGCCGCGCCCTCGGTCGGCTTCCCGGCCTGGCAGCTCACCCAGACCCCGGACGGGCCCACGACGCAGCTCGCCGCCGAGATGCGCGCCGCGGGCTACGACTACCTGGTCGTCGACACGCGCATGGCCGAGGAGCCGTCCTTCATCGGCGACAACTACGGCCCCACCGACCCGCTGATCGGCCAGGCCACCCCGAAGGAGAACCTGGCCCGCCTCGACCGGGTGCCCTGGGCGACCCGGGTGATCACCACCGAGCACCTGCGGGTCTACCACCTGGACTTCTTCCTGATGAACGCGCCGATGGGGGGCGGGTCGTGAACCGGACGCTGATCCTGGCCTCCTCCGTCGTCGCCGCGGCGGTCCTGTCGCTGCTGCCGGTGCCGGTGGCGCTGCGCACGCTGGTCCTGTTCCCGGTGCTGGTCCTCGTCGCGGGCTGGAGCGCCGCCCGGCTCGTGCTGGGCACGCGCACCGCCGAAGGTGAGGACGCCGACCTGCGGTACACGCTGCCGGTGCTGGTGGCGCTGCTCGTGCCGCTGGCCGTGGTGCTGCTGCTCGCGGTCTTCGGCATCCCGGTCGACACCCCGGGCATCGCGATCGGCACCGGGGTGGTGGCGCTGCTGCTCACCGCCGCCGCGCACGTCGCGGTCGGCCCGCCGACCTGGCCCACCGGCCTGCGCCGGGCCGTCGGGCCGCTGGTCGCCGTCCTGGTGCTGGGCGGTGCCGTCGCCGGTGCCGCCGCCATGCGACCCCCGGTGGTCGAGTCCTACGCGCAGCTCTCGCTGAGCACGGCGGTCCCCCGGGCGGCGGCGGGCAGCACCGTGACGGTGCCGTGGACGCTGACCGGGTACGGCTCGCCGCTGCCCGAGGACGCCCCCGAGGTCCGGGTGGCCGTCGCCGGGCAGACCGTCACACCGGTCGAGGTCACCGGCGGCGCGGTCGGCCCGAGCACGGCGGCGGGCGCGGTCGACGAGCGGCGCGGGTCGGTCAGCTTCACCGCCCCCACCGCGCCCGGCCTGCACGACGTGCGGGTCTCCGTCGGCCGCGACCCCTGGGCGGCGCTCGTCCTGCGCCTGGAGGTCATGCCGTGACCGTGCCGGAGACCAGCGAGACCCCCGGGAACACCGGGACGACCGACAACGCCGGGGTCGCGGCCGACCCGGGCCTGCCGGTCGAGGCGGCGCCGGTCTCCTGGCGGGAGCGGCTCGCCACCGACGCCATGCTGCGCAACTCGATCGCGATCATGGCCACCACCGTGGTCACCTCGGTGTTCGGCTACGTGTTCTGGCTCGTGGTCGCCCGCACCTCCACCCCGGCGGTCAGCGGTGCCGGTGCCGCCGCCACCAGCGCCCTCCAGGCTGCCGCGCTGTTCGCCGCGGTCGGCGCCGCCGCCGCGATGGTGGAGTGGCTGCCGCGCAGCACCTCCGCCGCGCAGTGGCGCTCGCGGCTGACCGTCGGCGTGACCGTCGCGGCCGTGGGCGGCCTGCTCGGCGGGCTGTTCGTGGTGGCGCTGCTCGGGTACGCGCTCGACACGCTGCCCGCGCTGCGCGGCCCCGTCGGCGGGGTGCTGTTCTGCCTCGGCACGGTGTTCTTCGCCGTCGGCACGGTCTACGACTACGCCGCGGTGGCCGAGCGCAGCGGGACCATGATGCTCGCCCGCAACGCCCTGTTCACCGCCCTGCGCATCCCGCTGGTCGTGCTGCCGTGGCTGCTGCCCGGCACCGGCGACCAGATCCTCACCGCGTGGACCGCCGCCGCCGGGCTGTCGCTGCTGCTGGCCGTGGTCGGCTTCCGCCGCAGCGCGCACGGCCGGTCGCTGCGCCCCGCCCTGCCCGGGTTCGGCGTGGCGCTGCGCGAGATGCGCGCGTCGCTGCTGGGCCAGCACCTGATCACCGTCGCCGCGATGATGGGCACCTACCTGCTGCCGATCATCGTGGTGGCCAGGGTCTCGCCGGAGGCCAACGCCTACTTCTACGCCACCTGGATGCTCGGCGCGGTGTTCTTCATGGTCAGCCCGGCCGTGTCCACCTCGCTGTTCGCCGCCGCCGCCGAGGACCCCGCCGCGGTGGCGGGTGCGGCCCGGCGCGGGCTGCGGATCATCGGCGCCCTGCTGGTCGCCCCGATCTTGGTGTACCTGCTCGGCGGCAGCCTGCTGCTGTCGTTGTTCGGCCCGGAGTACCCTGGGCAGGGGCGCCTGCTGCTGGTCCTGCTGACGCTCTCGGCGATCCCGGACGCGCTGACCAACGTCGCCGTCGCCGTCCTGCGCGCCACCACCCGGCTGCGCGCCGCGCTCTGGCTCAACCTGTCGATGCTGCTGGCCAGCCTGGTGGCGTCCTGGGTCCTGCTGCCGCACCTGGGGATCGCCGCGGTCGGCTGGTCGTGGCTGGGCGCGCAGACCGTCGGCGCGCTGTGGGTGGTCGCGTCCTGGCGCCGGATCACCACGCCGTGAGGGTCCTCCAGGTCACCGACAACTACGCCCCCGCGACCGGGGGCCTGGAGCGGGTCGTGCAGCTTCTCTCGCACGAACTGGCCGCCCGCGGCCACGAGGTGCACGTCGCGACGCTGAGCCGCACCGACGCCCCCGACCTGGAGGCGGAGGGCCCGGTCACCGTCCACCGGCTCTCCGGCCTGACCCGGCACCTGCGCCGCTTCTCCGCCGACCCGAACCACCTGTTCCACCCCACCGTCGCCGACCCGGTCCTGGTGCGGCGGTTGCAGGAACTGGTCGACGAACTGCGCCCGGACGTCGTGCACGTGCACAGCTGGATCCTGCACTCGTGCCTGTCGCTGCGCCTGCCGTCGTCGTCGCTGGTGGTGTCACTGCACGACTACGGCCTCACGTGTGCGAAGAAGACGTTGACGTACAAGGATTCCCTGGACACCGCCTGCTCGGGCCCGGAGCTGCGCAAGTGCCTGGGGTGCGCGAAGGACTTCTACGGCGCGGTCAAGGGGACCGCGCTGACGCTGGGGCTGTCCCGCACGCGGCTGGACGAGGTGGACCTCTTCCTGCCGATCAGCGACGCGATGGCGCGGGCGTGCCTGCCCGGAGTGGCCCCCGAGCGCATCCGGGTCGTGCCGTCGTTCGTGGCGGACTCGGTCGCGGCGGTGGGTTCGCGACCGGACTTCCTGCCAGACGGGGACTTCGTGCTGTTCGTGGGGGCGCTGGGGGAGCACAAGGGGCTGGGGCCGCTGGTCGAGGCGCACCGGCGGATGGCCGCGGCGGTGCCGCTGGTGGTCATCGGGCCCCGGCGGGCCGACACCCCGGAACTGCTGGGCAGCCCGGAGCGGCCGGTGGTCGTGCACGACTCGGTGCCGCACCCGCAGATCATGGCCGCGTTCGCCGCCGCCGCCGTGGTGGCGGTGCCGTCGCGGTGGGCCGAACCGCAGGGGTTGGTGGCGGTCGAGGCCCTGGCGGTGGGCACGCCGGTGGTCGCCTCGCGAGTGGGTGGTCTGCCCGGGCTGGTCACCGACGGAGTCACCGGGCTGCTGGTGCCCCCGGGGGACGCGTCGGCGCTGGCGGGTGCTCTGGACTCGCTGCTCGCCGACCCCGTCGCTCGGAGCCGGATGGGGGCGGCGGGGCGGGTGGACGCGCGGCGGTACTTCGCCGGGGCTGTGGTGCCGCAGGTGGTCGCGGCTTACGAGGAACTGGTGGACCGGCGGTCCACGGTGCCGCGGTAGGCGGCTGCTCCCGCGGCCCGGTCGAGCGGAGGGCGGGGTGGCACCGTGCCCGGCACCACCCCGCCGGGCTCAGCGCAGGCCGTTGCGGCGGGCCACCGCGATCAGCAGGTCCGGGTCGTCGCTGATCGCACCGGTGACGCCCAGGTCGATCACCCGCTGGATGGTCGCCTCGTCGTTCACGGTGTACGGGACGACCTTGAGGCCGTACCGGGACTGCAGAGTCCGCACATCCGGGCCGAAGAAGTACGCCGGGTCGGTGCGCAGGTACCAGTCGTCGTTCGCGACCTTGGTCTGGGCGGGGTCGTGCACCTGCCAGTTGGCCGACACGGTGGACGCGCCCGCGGCCTTCACCAGCTTGCCGAGGTCCTGGTGCTTCCACCAGTCCAGGCCACCGGTCCACGGGCTGCGCACCGACGGGTCGCCGTAGACCGCCTGCAGGGAGCACTCGTCGGCGACGGTCCTGCACTCCTCCGGTCCGTACTGCCAGACCAGGGCCACGGTCTCGATGCGCGGGTCCAGTGCCCGCGCCAGCCGGATCGTCCGCCAGTCGAACGACTGGATGGTGGCCCGGCGGGCGAACCCGGCCCGCTCGATCGCGGCCACCAACTGCACGGCGAACTGCTGGTACGGCGCGGTGTCGTCGGCGGTCGGGCTGAGCTTGGTCTCGATGTTGAGCCGGACGTCGGCCCGGCCGCTGCGCTTCACCAGCGCGAAGACCTCCTCCAGCGTCGGGATGCGCTGGCCGGGCACCGCCTGCTGCCTGGGGAACTCCGGCAGGGTCTTGCTGCCGCAGTCGATGGTCTTGAGCTGGGCCAGGGTCAACTGCCGCACCTGCTTGCCGACGTACGGGTACAGCGGGTCGCCGGCGCGGACCGGGCCGGTGTCGACGCAGTGCGAACCGTTGACTGCCCGGTCGTGCAGCACCACCAGGCGGTTGTCGCGGGTGATGCCGGTATCCAGTTCCAGTGTGGACACGTCGCGGTCGGCCAGCGAGTACTCGAAGGCCGCCAGGGTGTTCTCCGGGCGCACCGACCGGCCGCCGCGGTGGGCCTGGACGTCGAAGGGGGAGGTGTGGCCGCGGGGCAGGGCGAACCCACGCCCGCCGAGGACCTCGCGCAGCCGGTCGGGGTAGTCGGTGATCAGGCCGTCCACGCCGTCGTCGACCAGCTTGGCCATGGTGGGCGCGTCGTCGACCGTCCAGGGGATGACCTTGATGCCGTTGTCGTGCGCGTGCCGCACCATCCCGGCGGTGACGTAGGGCCGGTAGTCCGGGTCGGTCACCTTGCCCGCCTGCGGGAACCCGTGCACGGGGGAGAAGGCGCTCGCACCGAAGGACTTCACCGCCGCGATCGGGTCGCCGCCGAAGTCGTCGATGTCCAGCCCGCCCAACCACGGCGAGCGGCCGGGCTGCCCGGTCTGCAGGAAGTCGAAGTTGGTCAACGCCACCAGGGGCAGCTTCGGCGACACTTGGCGCATCCGCATCAGCGCGCCCCAGTCGAAGCTCTGCACCGACACCCGGCCGCCCACCCCCGCCTCGGCGATCACCCGCGCGGTGACCTGCACGAACTGCTCGCGCGGCGCGGTCTCCTGCGGGGCGCCCGCCTCGACCTTCGTCTCCACGTTGAACCGCACGCCGTCGGCGCGGTGGCGGGCGGCCAGCGCGAACACCTCACTCAGCAGCGGCATCCGCGAACCGGGGGACAGCACTTGGCCGGGGAAGTCCGGCAGCCGCTTCGACCCGCAGTCGAGCGTGCGCACCTGCGCCAGCGTCAGGTCCTTGACGTACCGGCCGACGTACCGCGCCCCCGGCTCGGTGTCGGCGCACTTGTTCCCGTCCACCTTGCGGTCGTGCGTCACCACGGCCTGCCCGTCGGCGGTGATCTGCACGTCCAGCTCCAGCGTGCTCACCCCCAGCCGCAGGGCGTTGCCGAACGCGCTGAGCGTGCTCTCCGACCGCAGCCCGATCCCACCCCGGTGCGCCTGCAGGTCGAACCCGCGCCGCTGCGCCGGGGTCGCGTCGGCGGGTGCCACCACGAGCCCCGCCGCCAGTGCCGCCACCACCACAGCCCAGCCCGTACGTCTCATGCCCGGCATGGTGCCAACGGCTCCGGCCCGGACCAAGGCGTGCACCCGCCATTCACCCAGGTTTCCCCCGGCGTACCCCGGACGCCCCAACCCTCGGCCGCCATGGGTTCTTTGAGGCAAATAACAGCTATTTCCTATCAAGATATTTGGGGGCGCAGATCTTGGTGAAGACGATGTCTCGGGTGGGGAGGGACAAGCGCAAAGACGGAAGCCCGTCCGGATGCACGCGAGGTGGGGCAGGTGCCGCGTTCTCGGGGGCACGGGTATTCCGTGCAGAAGCAGCCGACCTCATTCTCGATCCAGTCGCGACCTGCCCATTCCGAGGGGCGCAGGTGACCGGATCCGGAGCGCTCAACGTGTGCGAGACCACACCGCGGGTCACCCCGCCGCTTCGTCCAACTCCGAACGCCACGCCTTGCGGTGCCGGTCGTAGTGCACCGGGCCGTGTCGGAAGGCCGACAGGTCCACGGTGGCCAACGCCTTGTACGCCTCCGCGGTCAGGTCGTCTTCCAGGACCACCCGCACACCGCTGGCCGAATCCTGCAGCCCCAGGGGCGCGGCGCTCGCGCGAGCACCGGGTCGCCTGCCCGCGAGCCGTTTGACACCGGTGTAGATGTCCTTGACCGCCTCGGTTCCCAAGCCGGTCAGGAAAGCTTGCAGCGGCAGGGCTGCCAGGACCAACCACTCCAGGTCGGATGGACCCCGGTGCGCGAGTTCCCGCCGCGACTCGACGGCGCAGCCGTACCCGGAGAAGGTGTCGACCCCCCACTGCTCCAAGCCGTCGTCCACGTCCCTGGCGACGAGCAGCTCCGCATCAGCGGAAAAGCCCACGTCGGACATCCCCTTCTCCGTTGACCGGCACGTGGTGTCGCCGGTCACACAGTCCCTCCCCGTCCCGGAGTATGCCGTACGGCGATCGGCAGTGTTCACCATCGTGGTGACAGGAAGCGGCAAACCGAACGCTCTCGGTCACCAGAGGCGCGGGTTCGGTGCGAAGCGCGGCAGTGGGGCCCGACCGTCGATCCCGGCCCGCGCGCCATCACCCTCCGCATCGATGCGGTCACACGACGACCACAACGGTTCCCGAACCGGCCGGGGACGCGTCCGCGGGGGTACCGGTGGGCCGGAAGTGTGCCAGGCTCGGGTGATGAGCGCGTGCGACTACGACCTGGTGGTGTTCGACCACCCGACCCTGTCGGAGGCGTACCGGGTGGCGGTGGTGGACGCGACGAACATGGAGCGGTTCCGGGCCGTGGCCGGGGAAGCCTAGGTCCCGCGGGCGAGGGGAATCGTGGACTTCGACGAGTTGCTGCGCCGGGTCGATGCCCGGGTGCGGCGCTACGACGGCCCGGACGACGCCGCGGTGGTGCTGGGCCCGTCGGTGGAGGCCGAGGCGGACGCGCTGTGGGGTGCGGCCCAGCCCGCCGACCCCGACCGGGTGAGCCGGGTGGAGGAGGAGCGGCGGGCGGCGGCGAGCCTGGTGCTGGGGTGGTTGGCCTATTGCAGGCACACCGCCCTGGGGCCGGGGCTGCCTGCGGTGGTGGAGTTGGCCAGGGCGGTCCTGCGGTTGTCGCCGATCGCGTCCGCGGGTGCGGCGATCCCCGCCCCGCTGCGGTCGATGATCGGTGCGGGGGCGGACCCGGAGGTGCAGGCCGACACGGGGACCAGGCTGCTGCTGGCCACCGGGCACACCGACGACCGGGGGGTTCTCCAGGCGTCGGTGGTGCTGCTGGGTTCGGCGCTGGGGCGGTTGCCCGCCGAGCACCCGGAGTGGGCGCGGTTCACGGCGAACTTCGGGTTGGCGTCGTTGCGGCTCCACGAGAGCGAGGGGTCGGCTGAGGACCTCGACCTGGCGGCGAACGCGATCGAGGCGGCTGTGGCCGCCGACGAGGAGCACCCGGACCGGCCGGGGTGGTTGTCGAACCTGGCCCGCGTGCACCAGGCGCGCTACGGCCTGACCGGCGACACCGCCGAGTTGCACCGGCAGGTCGATGTCCTCGGGCAGGCGCTCGCCGGTGGGCACTTCGACGAGCCGGGTGTGCTGGGGATGCTCAGCGCGGCGCACCGGAACCTGTACTGGCGCAACCGGGAACTGCCCGACCTGGACCGGGCGGTGGACAGCCACGAGCGGGCGGTGGCGTCCACACCGGACGGTGCGCCGCGGGTGGCGGAGCAGTGGGCCGCGCTGGGGGTGGTGCGCCTGGAGCGGTGGGAGCACACCGGGGACGAGACCGACCTCGACCGCGGGATCGAGGTGTTGGCCGCGGCGGTGGCCGCGGCGCCCGCCGGGCACCCGGACCGGCCGGGGTGGCTGTCGGGGTTGGGGGTCGCGCACCGCAAGCGGTACCGGTTGACCGGGGTGCCCGCCGACCTGGACCGGGCGGTCGAGCTGCTGGAGCAGGCGGTGGCGGCGTTGCCGCCCGGGCGGCGGGAGCGGCCGGGGCTGCTGTCGACCCTCGGGCTGGCCTACCGGGCGCGCTTCGACCGCGCCGGTGCGGTCGCCGACCTGGACCGCGGGGTGCGGTGCCTGGCGGCGGCGTCGGCGGAGACCCCGCCCTCGGGTGGTGGGCAGCCGGTGCTGCTGGCGGACCTGGCCGCGCTGCACGCGAGCCGGTTCGGGCACAGCGGGCAGGAGTCCGACGCCGCCGCGGCGATCCGGCTGCTGCACCTGGCGACTTCGGCCGAGGATCACCCGGCGCGGCCGGTGTTCCTGCGCGACCTGGCCGCCCAGTATGAGTCGCGGCACGCGCGGTCGGGCAGCGCCGCGGACCTGGACCGGGCGATCGCGCTGCTGCGGCAGGTGCTCGCGGTGACCCCGGCCGGGCACGGCGGGCGGGCGCCGGTGCTGGCCCGGTTGGGTCGGGCGTACCTGCGGGCGTTCGAGGCGGGGGACCACAGCGTCACCCCGGTGCTGTTGCGGGACCTGGCCGAGGAGGCGCGGGCGGCGGCCACCGCGACCCCGGCCGATCGGGTCCGCGCGCACCGGGCGGTGGGGGAGTTGGCCTGCGCCATGGGGGATCACGAGGTCGCGGTGCGGTCGCTGGGTGCGGCGGTGGCCCTGTTGCCGTCGGTGGCGCCGGGCGGTGGTGGGCCGGAGGACCGGGAGCGCCTGTTGGGCGAGTACGCCGGGTTGGTGTCGGAGGCGGTGGCGGCGCACTGCGAGGTGGGGGACGCGGCCGGTGCGGTGCGGGTGGCCGAGCACGGGCGCGGGGTGCTGCTGGCCGCCCGGCTGGGCGGTCGGTCCGAGTTGGCGGAGTTGGCGAGCGCGCACCCGGAACTGGCCGAGCGCTTCCACCGCGCCCGGGACGACCTGGGGTTCGCGGAGTCGCCGGACCAGGTCGAGGGCCGCAGGCGGCTGTGGGCGCGGTACGAGGCGCTGGTGGCGGAGATCCGGCGGCACGACGGCTTCGCCCGGTTCCTGCTGCCGCCGAGGTTGGCCGACCTGCGCCCGGCGGGCGGGGTGGTCGTGCTGGTCAACGCGGGCAGCCGCCGCTGCGACGCGGTCCTGGTCGCGGCGGCGGGGGAGCCGGTGGTGGTGCGGCTGCCGGACGTGACCCGGGCGGAGGTGTCGGCGCGGGCGGCGGAACTGCTCGACGCGGCAGGCCCGAGCAGGCAGGCGGTGATCGGCGCGCACCTGGCGTGGTTGTGGACCGCGGTCGTCGGCCCGGTCTTGGACGCCCTGCCCGAGGGGGTGTTGCGGGTCTGGTGGCTGCCGACGGGTCTGCTGGGTTTGCTGCCGCTGCACGCCGCGGGCCCGCCGGGGGAGCCGGGGGCGTTGGAGCGCGTGGTGTCGTCGTACACGCCGACGCTGCGCGCCCTCGCCGACGCCCGCACCCGGCCCACCGCGACGGCGCGCGAGCAGGTGGTGGTCGCGCTGTCGCGCACCCCGGGTCTGCCGGACCTGCCCGACGTCGACCCGCACCCGGACGCCCCGCACCTGCTCGACCGGGACGCGACCGCCGAGCGCGTGCTGTCCGCGCTGTCCGGTGCCACGTGGGCGCACCTGGCCTGCCACGCGGTCTGCGACCCGCGGGTCCCGGCGCGCAGCGGCCTGCACCTGGCCGACGGCCCGCTGCCGGTGGCGGGGCTCACCGGGCTGCGCCCCGACGCCGAACTGGCCTACCTGGCGGCGTGCTCCACCGCCCCGGGCGGGCAGGCCGACGAGTCGGTCCACCTCGCCTCGGCGGTGGCGCTGGCCGGGTTCCGGCACGTCGTCGCCGGGCTGTGGCACGTCAACGACCAGGTGGCCACCTACGTCGCGCGGGCCTTCCACCACCACCTGCCGGACGGCCCGACCGCCGACGGCGCGGCCGAGGCGCTGCGCACGGTGACCCGGACCCTGCGGGGCAAGTACCCCCACCGCCCCGAGCTGTGGGCCGCACTGGTCCACAGTGGACCGTGACCGGCGCGCGGGTCGCCCCGCGCGCCGGTCGGGCGGTGCCGGTCAGGCGGAGGCGCCGACGCGCTCGCCGAAGGACTTGCCGGTGGCGGTGGCCAGCTCGTGCGCGGCTGCCGCGGACTCCTTGGCCAGCGGGATCAGCTCGGCCATGGCCGGGTTGACCTCGGCCAGGGTCAGCTCGGCGGCCACCACGGTGACGTCCGCGCCCCAGACGTCGCCCAGGATGCGCACCAGGTACGGGGTGGCGTGGTCCCAGCCCGCGCGCGGGGTGCCCTCGCCGTAGCCGCCGCCGCGGGCGACGACCAGCGCGACGGACTTGCCCGCCAGCGGCTGCGTGCCCGGGCCGAACCGCGGGTCGAGGATCAGCAGGTCGATCCACGCCTTGAGGTGCTGCGACACCCCGAAGTTGTAGAGCGAGGTGGCGATGACCGCCGCGTCGGCGTTGGCGAGCTGGTCGGCGCTCGCGGTCACCTCGGCGAGCGCGGCGGTCTGCTCGGCGGTGCGCTGGTCCTCCGGGGTCTGCCCGGCGCCCAGGGCGGTGGCCCAGGTGCTCGCGCCGAGCGGGTCGGCCCCCAGGTCGCGCCGCACGACCTCGGCGCCGGGGTGCACCTCGCGCCAGCCCGCCTCCAGCGAGTCGGCGACGGCGCGGCTGACCGAGCCCTCCTGGCGGATGCTGCTGTCGAGCCGGAACAGGCCCATGTCCACTCCCAGGTTGTGATGCGGATCAGATGTTCTGTTTTTCAGACTATCGTCTTCACAGACCATACCCGTCGGTGGGCCCCCTCCCGTAGGATGGGACCGTGCACACCCCCGCCGTCGAAGCCGATCTCGGCTGGGCTCTGGGCTCGGTCTTCCGCGGGTACCTGCGCGCCACCGGCGAGGCGCTGGCCGGACTGCCCGGCGGTCCTCGCGGCTACCAGGTGCTGACCTCCGCTGAACAGGGCGAACCCTCCAGCCAGTTGGCCCTGGCCCACCGGCTCGGCGTGGACCGCACGGTGATGACCTACCTGATCGACGACCTGGAGCGCTCCGGCCTCGTCGAGCGGCGACCCGACCCGGCCGACCGCCGGGCCCGCCTGCTCTCGGCCACCGCCGCGGGCCGGGCCCGCCTGGCCGAGGCCACCGAGGCGCTGCGCCGGGCGGAGGACCACGTGCTGGCCCCGCTCAACCCCGCCGAACGCGACCAGTTGCGGGACCTGCTGCGCAAGCTCGCCACCGAGGCCCCCGGGGAGAACGCCTGCCGGGTCGTGGAGGACGTGGCCGCGCTGGAGAACGGTTCCTGCTAGCGCGACTCCCGCCTGTCTGCTCCGAGCCTGTTGCGCGGGAACGTATCCGGCCTCGATCGACTCCCCGACTGTGCCGGGTGGAGTGTCGAGATCGGTAGATGTGTCCTCTTGGGATTGTCGTGTCGAGGTGTGGGCGTGGCGGCGTGGGCGAGTGGTCGGGGGGTCACCAACCGGTCCGGTTCCCCGTATTCGAGGCCGGTTCGGTAACGCGTGGCGGGGGCCGCCGATGTAGGGGTGGCACACACCGCACGTCCGTCTGGAGTGGTCACATGCAGAACCGATCGGTTGTCGTCACGGGCCTGCTCGTCGCCGTGGCCGCCCTCGTCACCGCCTGCTCGGGTGGCGGTGACGCTGTCGGCACCGGTGCGACCGGGATTTCCGTGGCCGCACCGACTTCCACCACGCCCAGCTCCACCACTGCGGCGCCCACGACCACTACCACCACAACCACGGTGGCCCCGCCGCCCCCGGTCGCCGTGCCCCCGGTGGCCGTGCCCCCGGTGCAGCCGCCCGTGACGGTGGCCAAGCCCGCCACCACGACCAAGAAGCCCGCCACCACGACCAAGCGCGCCGCCGCGGCCCCGGCACCGCCGCCCGCCGAGAAGGCCGCCCCGGCGTCGAAGTGCGACCCGAACTACAGCGGCTGCGTGCCGGTGGCCTCCGACTTCGACTGCGCGGGCGGCAGCGGCAACGGCCCGGCCTACGTGCAGGGACCGGTGCGGGTCACCGGCACCGACGTCTACGGGCTCGACAACGACAGCGACGGCGTGGGCTGCGAGTGACGATCCCGGCGCCGTCCACTCAGGACCGGTCGGCGCCGGTCGCTGCTCACCCGCACAGGGCGTGGTTGACCAGGTCCCGCTGCGCCTGCGCCGCGGCGGCGCCGTCGGCCACGACGGGGGTGTTGTTGACCCCGATCGACACCGCACGTTCGCCGTCGCCCACGGTCAGCGTGGTGTAGCCCGCGATCTGCCCGGAGTGGCCCCAGACCTCGCCGCAGTCGGTGACGTAGCGCCCGAGGCCCAGGCCGTAGTTCGGGTAACCGGGGCCGGGGGCGACGCTGCGCATCTCCGCCAGTCGGGCGGGGGAGACCAGTTCCCCGCTGAACAGGGCGTTGAGGAACGCGGTCAGGTCCTCCCCGGTGGACACCAGGCCGCCCGCGGCGCCCCAGACGGCGGGTTCGTAGCCGGTGACGTCGGCGAAGGCCATGCCGCCCACCGACAGGTAGCCGCGGGAGGCGGGGGCGGGCAGGGCCTTCTCGCCCGGGGCGGGCAGGAACGTCGACGGCATCCCGACCCGGTCCAGCACCCGTTCCTTGATGGCGACGCGCAGGTCCTGCCCGGTCAGCTCCTCCACCAGCATTCCCAGCACCGTGTAGCCGGTGTTGGAGTAGGCGCCGCCCTGGCCCGGGGCGAATTGCGCGCCCTTGCGCGTGCCCTCGTCCACCAGCCGCTGCGGGGTGGGCGGGGTGATCTGCCAGGTGGGGTTGAGCAGCAGCACGGCGGTCTGCAGGTAGTCGCCGCCGACGAAGCCGAGGTAGTCGGGGATGCCGGAGCGGTGTTCGAGCAGGTGCCGCACGGTGATCGCATTCGGGTCGATGCCGGGACCGCGCACGACGCCGGGCAGCACCTGCTCGATCGGCGCGTTCAGGTCCAGCCTGCCCTCGTCGACCAGTTGCAGCGCAACGGTGGCGACGAACATCTTCGTCTGGCTGCCGACGCGGAAGCGGGTGTGCTCGTCGGGGGCGGCCCCGGTCAGCACGGCGGTGCGGCCGCTGCCCCACCCGGACACCGCGTCGCCGTCGCGGGTGGTGACCACCGCTCCCACTGAACCGGTCGCCACGCGGTAGGCGTTGAGCCAGTCCTGCTCCGGTTCCGCCGCCCGGGCGGGGGCGGCCGAGGCGCCGAGCAGGGCGCAGATCGCCGTGGTCACGAGCAGGCAGCGCACGTGGGGCCTCCCGGAAGGGTTTGCGAACACGAGTGTTCGCAACTCTAGCGCGCGGGTGCTCCGGTTGTCACTGCTCCGGTCACCCGGTGGCGGGGGAGGTCTCCGCGATGGCGGCGGGCACCACGTCGCGGGCGCGGGCCAGGCGGGTGACCCCGAAGGCGGCGAGCGCCGCGCAGGCCACCGCCAGCACCACCAGCAACCCGTTGGTCGCCAGCTCCTCGCCCAGGAACACCACGCCGATCGCGGTGGCGCTGGCCGGGTTGACCAGGTTCGTCACCGCCAGCGGGGCGCCCAGGCCCGAGCGGTAGGACTGCTGGGTGAGCACGGTGGCCGCGATGGCGAACGCGACGATGGCCACGACCGTCAGCAGCGTGCCCAGGCGCAGCAGGACCCCCGGGCCCTCGGCCTCCAGGGTGCGCACCACGGTCTGGCACAGTGCCGAGCACACCGCGAACGCGATGCCGCCCGCGACCGCCTCCCACAGCGGCGAGGCTCCCGGCCTGCTGCCCTTGACGCCCAGCAGCGCGACCAGCACCGTCGTGGCCAGCAGCAGCCCGGACAGCTCCGCGTTCGTCAGCGTGTCCGAGCGGCCACCGGTGGTGATCAGCATGGTGAGCCCGGCGAGGCCGATGACGGTGCAGCCCATGCCGACCGCCTCCAGCCGGGTGACCCGCCGGTGGCCCGCCGAGGCGGTCAGCGGCACCGCGATGACCAGGGTGAGCACGCCCAGCGGTTGGATCAGCGACAGCGGCCCGAAGTTCAGCGACAGCACGTGCAGCCCGGCGCCCGCCACGTTGAGCAGCTGCGCCAGCCACCACACCGGCACCTTCAGCAGCTCCCGCACCGACAGGTGCGCCACCCGGGCCTGGATCAGCGCGGCCGAGGCGTAGACGACGGCGACCACGACGCACAGCGCGATCGTGATGAACAGGTCATTCATGAGTCGCGGCCGCCCCAGTCTCCCGCTCGGTCGACCCCCACGCCGACCCGATGTCGCTACCGACGGCCACAGTAACGCCTCACCCGCTGTGACCGGGCGATTCCGGCGGAACTCCCGGGTGGACGGTGCCTCAGCAGCCCAGTTCGGCGCGGATCCCGGCCAGGTTCGCGCGGATGCCCGCCTCCCACTCCGCGAGCCTGCGGGCGATGATCCTGGCCTCTTTCTCCGGCGTCGCGGCGATGACCATCGACAGCCCCGACGGGGCGGACCCCAGCCGCCCCCACTGCCGCACCAGGACCGCGTCGCGCCCAGGGTCCACCTCGAAACCCCAGGTGGCGACCGGCAACTCCCCGGCGGTCACCTGCCAGACCCACCGGCGCTCGTCCTCCACCTCGACGATCACCGACTCCGTCGACCACTCGCCGAGCCGCGGGTGCCGGTTGCGCCCGATGAACCGGTTGCCCACAGCCACCCGGTCCGCGTCCCCCACCCAGGCCACCGACTGCAGCTCGGGGGAGTGGCGGGTGGGCAGCTCGATGTCGGTGACCAGCGCCCACGCGGCCGCCGGGGTGGTCTCGATCCGCTCGGTGACCTCGACGGTCGGGCTGTCCCGGTAGCGCATGGCACTCCTCTGGTCCGTACTATGTCATAGAGCATAATAACGGTGGAGGGATCCCGGATGAAGGTCGGCGTGCTGGTCGAACCGAGGCTTCCCGGGGCCGCGGAGTTCGCGGTGGAGGCCGAGCGCCTCGGGGTGGACTCCCTCTGGGTGGCCGAGGTGTGGGGCTACGACGCCCTGACCGGCCTGGCCTACCTCGCCGCCAAGACCGAGGCGATCGGCCTGGGCACCTTCGTCGTGCAGTTGGGCTCGCGCAGCCCCGCCCTGCTCGCCACCTCCGCGCTGAGCCTGCAAGCCCTCTCCGGTGGCCGCTTCTCCCTCGGGGTGGGCGTGTCCGGCCCGCGGGTCATGGAGGGCTGGCACGGGGTGCCGTTCCGCAAGCCCGTGCAGACCACCCGTGAGACCATCGAGATCATCCGCACCGTCAGCGGCGGCCACCGCCTCGAACACGCGGGCGAGGTCTACCCGCTGCCCCTGCCGGGGAGCCGGGGTCGCCCCCTGACCCCCATGGTCGAGCCCGCCCACGTGCCGGTCTACGTCGCCGCCATGGGCCCGGCCAACCTCCGCCTCACCGGCGAGGCCGCCGACGGCTGGCTCGGCAACGCGTTCATCCCCGAATCCGCCGAGGTCTTCCTCGACCCCCTGGCCGAGGGCGCCCGCGCCGCGGGCCGCTCCCTCGACGCGCTCGACCTGGTCGCCCCGGTCGCCGTCGGCTTCACCGAGACCGCCGAGCAGGCCGCGGAACTGGGCCGCAGGCACGCCAACGGGTACGCCTTCACCATCGGCGCCATGGGTTCGGGCCCGGACAACTACTACAACCGCGCCTTCGCCCGCTTGGGCTTCGCCGACCAGGTCGCCGAGGTCGCCGCCCTCTGGCAGCGGGGCAAGCGCACCGAAGCCGCCGCAGCCGTCCCCCTGGAACTGGGCACCATGACCAACCTCGTCGGCCTCCCCGACACCGTCGCCGACCGCGTCACCCGCTACCGCGACGCCGGGATCACCACCCTGCTGGCCAAGGTGGACGGAACCTTCGAGGACCAGGCCCGCACCCTCGAAACCCTCCTCGACATCACCGGCCGGGGCTGACCGTGTCCCCCCGGGGCACCCGCGACCGGATGATCGACAGCGCCATCGTCCTCATGCGCGAACGCGGCGCCGCCGCCGTGAGCATCGACGCCGTGCTGGCCCACTCCGGGGCACCGCGCGGATCGGTGTACCACCACTTCCCCGGCGGGCGCGACGAACTGATCCTCGCCGCCGGGCGCCGCGCGGCCGACGTCATCAGCGGGTTGATCACGCAGGCCGCCGAGGCCGGGGACGCGCGCGCGGCGGTCGAGCGCATCGCGTCGTTCTGGAAGAAGGTGCTCGTCGCGGGCGGGTTCCGGGCCGGGTGCCCGGTCGTGGCCCTGGCCGTGGACGCCCGCGAGGACCTGCCCGAGGCCGAGGCGGTGGTCCGGGAGGCGTTCGAGCGGTGGCAGGGGCTGCTGCGCGAGGCGATCGAGGCGGGCGGGGTGCAGACCGCGGAGGCCGACGAGCTGGCGGCACTGGTGCTGGCGGCCATCGAGGGCGCGGTGGTGCTGTGCCGCGGCAGGCGGAGCGTGGAACCGCTCGACGTCATCACCCGGCGGCTCGTGGGGTTGCTGCCCGCGGGGTGACCGGGGACCTCGCCGCGACCGGCGGTCTGTGGGGTTGCCGCGCTCTGCCAGGTCCGCAGGAGCGGTTTCAGCAACCAGCCAGCCGCTCGAGCACGGGAGCGAACACGTCGGTGTTGCTGCCGTGCACGCCGAAGTAGGTGACACCGAGTCGGTCACGACGACGGCGCAGTTCATCGGCCACGGCGACGGAATCCCCCTGCAGCACGGACAGCGAATCCCGAGCCAGCAGCTCGGCTGTCGACGCGCCGAGCAGGTTCTCGGCCCACGGCTCCAAGCGGTCCTCGACCGCGAACACGGTCATCGCGAACTCGATCGGGCGGGTGCCCGCCGCATCGCGGATCCCACGCACCAGCGCCGCCACTTCGTCGCGGGTGGCCAGGGCCGGAGCGGCGACCATGACGATGTCGGCGACCTCCGCGGCCAGCGCGCGAGCCCGGGGGCCCGCAGCGGGGATCATCACCGGGGTGTGCTCCTCGCCGTCCAACTCCCGCAGCGCGGCGACGGTGGCGGCCACCCGCTCCAACGCGCTGCCCCCGTGCGCGAGCCCCAGCTCTCGCGCTGCCGCGCGCGTCCCCGGGTTGCCGACCCCGATGCCGAACTCGAACCGCCGCCCGGTCAGCACGGACAGGCTGTGGGCCTCCCGCGCCGCCATGCGCGGCACGCGAAGCGCGCCGGACATCACCAGGGTGCCCAGCCGCAACCGCTGCGTGAGACCGGCGGCCACCCCCAGCGACACCGCGGGGGCAGGCATGTGCAGGTTGTCCGCGGTCAACAGGGTGTCGTAGCCGAGGTCCTCCGCCCGGCGCACCACCGCCCGCCACTGCTGTGCGTCGCGGGGGTTGGCCACCATGCCGAACCGCAACCTGCCGTCTGCCACCGCACTCCTCCCACGTGTGGTCCGAACCTCGAACCGCACAGCGATCGAACGCCTGAACCAGCGGACGGGCAGCGGCGAACGTAACGGCACAGCGCCGACACCACGACCGAATATCGCTCGAACCCACCGCGGGAGGTCGAGGGGTTGGCCGCCGGGGTGCTCGCGGGGAGCCCTGACAGCGCTTGAGCGCCCGAGGAGCCCGCGCGGGGCCCTCGGGCGCTCGTGTGCGCTGACCGCCCGGTCTCGCCGTCGGCGCTCTGCTCGCCGACGCGGACCTGGGCAGGTAGGAGGGGTCAGCTGGTGGTGTAGGTGAGGCAGTTGGCGTCGTGGGTGCCCTTGCCGGGGCCGACGCGGACGCCGGAGGCGGTGCACTCCAGGTTGGCGTTGAACTTGCAGTCGGCGCGGGAACAGGCCCCGACCTGGGCGACGACCTTGTCCAGGCCGCCCTTGCGGGCCAGCGGGACGAAGGTGCCGCAGTCGGCGGCGCCGTTGCTGCCGCCGACGGTGATGGCGAAGGCGTGGCAGCCGTCGTGGTTGTACGAGCAGCCGGTGACGGTGCACTCGTTGACGGCGGGCATCTCGGTGGTGGTCATGGCTTCTCCTGTGGTGGGAGTCGGCAGTCCTCGCGGTCTGGCCGCCGGGCGGTTCACCCGGCGGGTGGTTCGACGGTCTCACCGGTCCTGGGAGGTCGCAACAGGGGGGCGATTAGGTGAGGCTAACCTAGAAACTGTTGTGCTGGGCCGGATCCGGTGTGTCGCAAGAGGATTGGAGGGGGGACTGGCCACCGGGGTGCGCCAGGGTTGACCCGTCCGTGGAGTGGGCCCGCGCCTGCGGCGGGGCCCGGCGGCACCGGTTGCGACTAGGATCGGGCGCCGACGAGGGGGGCGGTGACTCGCCCACCCCACCCGAGCCCGACCGGGTTCTCGACGGCCTCCCCCACCCCGTGCTGGAGCAGACATGACCGAGTGGCAGGACAAGGCAGCGGCGTTCCGGGCGCTGCACGAAGACGGTGTGCTGGTGCTCCCCAACGCGTGGGACGCGGGCAGCGCCGTCGCCGTCGCGCAGGCCGGGGCGGCGGCCGTGGCGACCAGCAGTGCCGGGGTGTCGTGGTCGTTGGGCAGGCCCGACGGGCACGGGGTGCGCGGGGCGGACATGGTCGAGGCCGTGCGGCGCATCGCCGGGGCCGTCCGGGTCCCGGTCACCGCCGACGTCGAGGGTGGCTACGAGGACGTGGCCGCCACCGTGCGGGGCGTCGTCGACGCGGGTGCCGTGGGGGTGAACCTGGAGGACTCCACCTCCCGCACCGAGCTGCGCACCTCCGCCGCGCAGGCCGACCTGATCCGCACCGCCCGTGCCGCGGGCGCGGCTGAGCTGTGGATCAACGCCCGCACCGACGTGTACCTGCTCGGCATCGGCGAGCCTGAGAGCCGGTTCGACGAGGTGGTCAGCCGGGGGCGGGCCTACGCCGACGCGGGGGCCGACTCGTTCTTCGTGCCGGGGTTGCTGGACCTGGAGGTGCTGGCGGCGCTCACCGCCGCGGTTCCGCTGCCGGTCAACGCCCTCGCCGGGCCAGGGGCTCCCACCATCGCCGAGTTGGGCGCCGTGGGGGTGCGCCGGGTCAGCCTCGGCTCCGCTGTGAGCAAGGCCGTCTTCGGGCTGGTCCACCGGGCGGTGCGGGAGGTGTTGGCCGAGGGGACCTACGGCGCGTTGGCGGGTGGGTCGGACTACGACGTGGTGAACGGGCTGTTCGACCGGTCGTGAGTTCGCCTGCTCGTGGAGCCCGGGTTGTGGTGGGGGTGCCCGGCTGGGTGGATGTGCTTGGCCGGGGCCCCTACGGCGATCATGTGCCCAGTGTGACCGAGTGGGGCTGAAGAGATGCCCCACAGCCCGAGCAGGCTTGCACATGATCGCCACCCCCGGCCAAGCACATCCACCCACCCGGGCAGTTGCGTAGCCGGGCCTGCGGTTCTCGGGGTGATCGGCAGCTGCGCTGTTGGGGTTGGAGTTGGCTGGTTGTGGCTGCGCCGGCAGGGTTCGGCGTGGCTGGTGGTCGAGCCGCTTGTTCCGGGAAGGGGGCACGGGGTCAGCGTCGGGCGATGCGCCAGCCGTGGGGGCCGAGGTGGGTGGTGGGCTCGCCCGCCACGGCCTCGGTGCCCGCTGCCTCGATGGTGCCGGGGCCGTAGTTGAGGGTGACCACCAGGGTGTCGTCGCCGGAGGTGGACTCGTAGGTCAGGTGTTCGTGGGTGGTCTCGACGATCCTGGTGCGGGCGGTGTGCAGCCAGGGGTGGCGCCTGCGCAGGCCGATGAGGTCCTGGTGCAGGCGCAGGACCGCCGGGTCGGTGCCGGGGAACGGGTCCTCGGGGGTGGCGGGGAACTCCGGGCGGATCGCGTCGTCGCCGCCGTGGCGGTCTTCCTTGACCGCGCGCAGGCCCAGTTCGTCGCCCGCGTAGACGGCGGGGGTGCCCGCGGTGGTGAACAGGACGACCAGGGCGTGGGGGAGGTGGTGGGGGTTGGTGAGCTTGGCGGCGATGCGGGTGACGTCGTGGTTGCCGACGAAGGTGGCAGGCACGAAGGTGTCCAGGAAACCGTTGTGGCGGGTCAGGGACCAGGCCAGTTCGTGGGGGTTGCCGTCGTTGAGGCTCGACCACACCGCCTTCCACAGCTCGTACTGGGTGACGCTGTCCACTGTGGTCTGCGCGGCGAACCCGGCGTAGTCGCCGTGGATGACCTCGGCGACGAACCAGGCTTCGGGGTGGTGGGCGCGGACCCGGGGCAGCACGTCGGCCCAGAAGTCGGGGGGCGTGGCGTAGGCGGCGTCGAGGCGCCAGGCGTCGGCGCCCCGGTCCAGCCAGTGGGTCAGCACGGCGGTGACGTGGTCGCGGACCTCCGGGTTGGCGTGGTCGAGGGTCAGCAGGCCCCCGTGCCCCTCGAAGGTGTGCCCGGGCCGCAGCCACCCCGGGTGCCCGAACTCCGGGCCCACGTGGTTGAACACCCCGTCCAGCAGGACCCGCAGGCCGCGCTGCCGGGCCTCGGTGACGAGGGTGTCGAAGTCCCGGTCGTCGCCCAGGCGGGGGTCGACGCGGAAGTGGTCGGTGGTGTCGTAGCCGTGGCTGGTGGAGGCGAACACCGGGCCGAGGGCGATCCCGGACGCACCGAGCCGCACCGCGTGGTCCAGCCAGGGCAGCAGCCGCAGCAGCCGGTGCTCGTGCGGCCCCGGTGCCGGGTCGGCCGGGTACGCGCCGGTCATCCCCAGCGGGTAGCCGTGCCACCAGATCGCGTGCCGCACCCAGTCCGGCTCACCCACGCCCGATCCCTCCCCTCGACACCCCTGCGCGCCCAGCATCCCGCCCCGCCGGGGCCGCCGCCATCGCAACCACCCGCCGACCTGCCGGTGTCACATCTCGGCCACCTGCCTCGTCCTGGGGGTGGAACTCGATGGACGGGAAAGGTGCGACATGCGGATCGCGGTGGCGGGTGGGACGGGGGCCGTCGGGGCCCCGGTGGTCGAGGCGGCGCGGGCGGCGGGGCACGAGCCGGTGGTCATCGCCCGGTCGACCGGGGTGGACCTGGTGACCGGCGCGGGGCTGACGGCGGCCCTGGAGGGGGCCGAGGCGGTGATCGACGTCAGCAGCGTGACCACGACCAGCGCCGCGGAGTCGGTGGCGTTCTTCGAACAGGCCACCTCGCGGCTGCTGCGGGCCGGGGCCGACGCCGGGGTGCGCCACCACGTGGTGCTCTCGATCGTCGGCTGCGACCGGGTGGACCTGGGCTACTACCTGGGCAAGCGGCGGCAGGAGGAGCTGGTGCTGGCCGGGCCGGTGCCCGCCACCGTCCTGCGCGCCACCCAGTTCCACGAGTTCGCCGAGCAGGTGCTGCGCCGCACCGCGTTCGGGCCGGTGGTACTGGCACCGCGGATGCGCAGCAGGCCGATCGCCGCCAGGGAGGTCGCGGCGGCGCTGGTGGCGGCGGCCGAGGCCGAGCCGGTGGGGCGGGCACCGGACCTGGCCGGGCCGCAGGAGCGGGACGTGCCCGCGATGGTCCGCCAGGTGCAGCGCGCCCGCGGTGGGCACCGGCTCGTCCTGTCCGTCCGGCCCCCGGGCAAGCTCGGCGCCCAGCTTTCCGGCGGCGGCCTCCTGCCCACCGGACCCGGTCCGCTCGGGGTCGAGACCTTCGACGAGTGGCTGGCGCGCTCGTGACCGCCGCGGTCCACCGCGCCCTGCTGCTGGTGCTCGCGGTCGTGGCGGTGTTCATCGGCGGGTGGGCCTACTTCGCCGCGGCGGGCTGGTACGCGACGTTCCCCGGCTTGGGGATGAACTGGCTGCCCCGGCTGGGCCCCTACAACCAGCACCTGGTCAAGGACGTCGGCTCCTTCTACCTCGGGTTCGCGGCCCTGAGCCTCGCCGCCGCGTGGCGACCGCGCAACACCGCCCTGGTCGCCGCGGCGGGGCTGGCGTGGGTGGTGTTCAGCGTGCCGCACCTGGTCTACCACCTGCAGCACCTGGACATGTACGACGGTGTGGACCGGGTGTTGAACGTGGTGAGCCTGAGCGCGTTCGTCGTCGCCGGTGCCCTGCTCCTGGTGCGGCCCCGGCCCGAGCCCGACCGCTGAGGGCCGCCCCGCGACCGCGAGCAGGCCGAGCCGCAACCGCCGGGTCCGCGCGGCGAGGGCCGACAGCACTGCTGTTCCCGGGCGTCACTTGGATTCGATGCGGCCCAGGGGGTCGGTGCTCTGCGCCAGCTCGGCGCGCGCCGCGGAGAAGGCCGTGTCCCCGGGGTGGAGCGCGCTGCGGAGGAAGGCCCAGGTGAGCCGCTGGACCAGCGCGACCCGCTCGGGGCTCTCGTCCGTCGTCTCCGTGGCGGCGTACCCGGAGATCCCGCCCAACGAGTGCTCCGCCCCGAACAGGGTGAGCAGGCTCTTGGGACCCGGGCTCAGGGAGTACGCGTCCGTGAACCACTCCGGCCCCCGGACGCTCAGGGCGGACTGGTCCCGGTCCCCGGCGACCACCAGGGCGGGCGTGGTCATCCGCGCGAAGCCCGGGTTCATGAACGGGAAGTGCTCGGCGGCGAACGGCGTCAGGTCGGCGCCTCCCGTGCCCGGGACGGCGAGCAGCACACCGGCGGAGATCCTCGGGTCGGACAGGTCCTCGCCCGGCCCGCCGTCGGCGTCGAGGACCCGCGCGCCCAGCAGCGTGCTCACCGTCTGGGCGCCCCAGGAGTGGCCCGCGGCGGCGATGCGGGTCCGGTCGAGGCGCCCGGCGAGGCCGGGGACGGCGGCTTCGACGACGTCGAGCTGGTCGACGACCCGGGTCAGGTCCTCGATCCGGGTGCGCCAGGTCCCCGGGTGGCTGGGGTCGTCGGGTGCGAGGCCCAGCGTCCGCGAGTCGAGGTGGGTGGGCTGGACGACCGCGAACCCGTGGGCGGTCCAGAAGTCGACCAGCGGGGCGTAGCCGTCCATCGACTCGCCGAAGCCGTGCGAGAAGACGATGACGGGCAGTTCGCCGCCGGTGGCCGGGGCCGACACCCGCACGTGCAGGTCGGTGCCGCGGCCCGGGGCCGCCAGCGCCACCGGGCGCAGCGAGAGGACGGGTGTGCTGACGAGGTCGTGCACGGGATCTCCTCGAGGAGCGGGGGTGGGTGGTGACGGGATGGCCGGTCTGACATCATGGCCAAACGGATCGGTGTTCCGTTATCGACGATACGGATCAGTGTTCCGTTTGGCAAGATGGGTGATGGGGGTGACACACCAGTGGCTGACACCGACGGACCGGGCCCGTCAGCTCCCAAGAAGCGGGCCGACGCCCGGCGCAACCAGGAAGCGCTGCTGGAGGCGGCCGCCGCGACGTTCATCGCCTCCGGCGTCGACGCGCCCGTGCGCGACATCGCCGCCGCGGCGGGCGTCGGCATCGCCACGATCTACCGGCACTTCCCGACGCGGGCCGACCTCGTCATCGCCGTCTACCGCCACCAGGTCGAGGCGTGCGCCGCGGCGGCACCCGACCTGCTGGCGACCAGCGGCTCGCCGCACACCGCCCTGGTCAGGTGGATCGACCTCTTCGTCGACTTCCTGGTCACCAAGCACGGCCTCGCCGAAGCGCTGCGATCCGACGACCCCACCTTCACGACCCTGCACGCCCACTTCCTCGACCGCCTCGTGCCCGTCTGCGCCGGGCTGCTCGACGCCGCGGCCGGGGCGGGTGAGATCCGCTCCGACATCCAGGCCCTGGAGTTGATGTTCGGCGTCGGCAACCTCTGCATCGGCGCGGACAAGGACCCCCGGTACGACGCCCGCCGCATGGTCGGGGTGCTCCTGGCCGGGCTGCGCCTGCCCGGGGTGTAGTGGCCCGGGTGTCGGTGGTGGGCACTAGCCTGGCCTGATGTCGACCTGGGATGCCGGTGCCGAAGGCGTGCTCCGCCTGCCCTCCGGCCGCCTCGTGCGCGGCCGCGGCCTGCGCCACCCGGTGCCCGCGGGCCCCGAACCCCACTTCGCCCTGCACCTGCGGGGGCGCAGGCCACCGGAGTTCGCGTGGGAGACCCGCTGGGTGCGGTGGCCGGACTTCTGGCTGCCCCTGGACCGCCCCGGCTTCGCCGCCGCCCTGCGCGACCTGCTGCGCCGCGCCGACACCGAGCGCGTCGAGGTGGCCTGCGGCGGTGGCAACGGGCGCACCGGAACGGCCCTGGCCTGCCTGGCGGTCCTGGACGGGGTCGCGCCCGGGGACGCGGTGGCCTACGTCCGCACCCACTACCGCAAGCACGCCGTCGAGACGCCGTGGCAGCGGCGACTCGTGGAGGGCTTCCGCGCGGGCTGAGCGGGCTCAGGCGTCCGGGCGGCCGAGCACCCGGTGGAAGGTGCCGTCGAGGTGGACGAGGACGTCGCTCGCCCCGGTGCCGACGACCACGCGGAAGCCCGAGAGCCCGTCGGGGCGGGGCAGGGCGGTGATGCCGCCGCCGACCACGAGCCCGTCCGGGGTGGTCACCAGGGCGCAGGTGCCCGCCCGCCCGTCGAGGTCGGCCCAGCCCGCGACCACGGTGTCCGCGGCGAGGGTCGGCGCGTCGACCACGCCACCGGTGCGGGGGAGGTCGCGGATGCGGGTGGGGTCGACGCGGTCGCCGAGTTCGAGGTTCGCGCAGCCCAGGGTGTAGGTGCCGTCGAAGGGGTACATGCCCAGGGCCTTGGCGGCCGGGAGGACGGCGGGTTGGACCTGGAGGGTGGCCAGTGCCTGGGTGCCCTCCAGGCGCAGGGCCACCGGGACCACGCCGAGGGGCGCGTAGGAGTTGCGCACGGCCCCGGCCTTCGCGGTCCCGGTCACGAAGGTGATCGCGACCAGGACGGCCGCGAGCGGGACCGCCGCCCGCCCCGGCACCGGCCGCCGCCGGACCAGCAGGGCGATGAGGGCGCAGGTGGCCAGCACGCCCGCGAGGGCGTAGCGGCTGATCAGGCCCGCGTTGCCGCCCGGTGCGGCCGGGGTGGTCCGCCCCAGCCCGATGAGCACGGCCACCGCCACCGCGTACGCCGCCAACCCCACCCACCCGGCGTCGGCGACGGCCTCCGCGCTGCCGCGTCGCCGCACCGCCGCGATCCCCAGCCCGACGAGCACCGCCCCCACGGCCGCGCCCACCACCACGGCGACCGCGGGGGTGGCCGAGGTCCACACGCTCCCGAGCACGGCGGTGACGACCTTCGCCCGCGCCACCGGCGCGAACCCCGAACTGGCCATCGACTGCGCCTCCGGCGGCCGGGTCGCCAACCACCCCGCGACCACCACGACCCCCACGACCGCGGGCACCACGACCCGCCACCACCGCTCCCTCCGCAGCCACAGCACCAGGGCGACGGCGAACCACACCGGCATCGCCGCCCCGAACGACACCGTGCCCACCGCGGCGGCGGCAAGGGCGAACCCCAGCCGCCCGTGGTGCGCGGCCACGACCGCCAGCACCGACAGCACCACCGCGGGGACCCAGCTGATGCCGTTCGTGGCCTGCACCCACAGCTCCGCCAGGTGCGGGGTGCAGAGCAGGAACGCGAACACCGCCACGACCCCCGCCCGTACGACCCCGCTGACCGCCAGCATCGACCGCATCGCGACCAGGGCCACGACGAGCAACCCGACGGTCAGCAGGGTCAGCACCCGGTTGTCCCCGCCGAACCAGGCGGCGTCACCGTAGAACAGCAGGGACGGCAGGACGAACGGCTGCTCCAGGTGGTAGCTCCACAGTGGACCGAATTCCAGGGAGCCGGAGTCCGACGTCACCTTCGCCAGCACGTGCCAGTAGTCCAGCAGCACGTTGACCCGAGTCGTCCGCACGGACTCCCAGGCCGCCAGCAGCACCGGCGCGGCCGCCACGAGCCCGAGCGCCACCACCCACCACCGCTGCTGCTCCTGCTCCCGCACCACCGGCTCCGCGGCGCGCTCGGCCACCACCATTGACCCTCCCCAGTTCGGAGGGTGATGGTACTGGCTCGCATACACCCGATCGTGTGTGCCCGATGTGGTGAAAATTATGCGACTGGTACGGGCTGTTGCCGATTTTTTCATCGGCGAGGTCGGTGTGACCGATCACCGGCCGCGCCACCGCCCGCGAGCAGGCCCCGGCCGTCGGAGTACCCGCGCTCGATTTCCGCGGCGTCGCTCGGGTGGGCGCACGCCACTACATGGTCGCGGTCCTTCTCGCACCAGGAGAAGCCGAGGATGTCGTCATTGAAACCGTGCAGCAGCCCGCACACGCTCGTCCCGTTCTGCGAACTCCGGCGGGCCGCTCGGCGTTGCGGACGGCCAAGCGCCAAGGCCACACCTACATGATTGTCGACGGCACCTCGAACCGGTTCCATGCTCTGGGCAGTGACGATGTCGAGCAACCCGGGGCGTCAGCGGTCGAGCTGCGTCGGTAGAGGACCGCGTCCACCACCTGCCAGCGACAGTGGACCTCCGGCTGCCCACCGTGAGCAGGTGGTCACGTGGCGATGAGCTTCGCGGCATCGGGGGCGTAGACGGTCATCCAGTGCGGATGCAGCCGGTAGTAGAACACGTCCTTGTCCCACTCGGTGTGATCGCCGTAGAAGTCCTTGAAGTACGCGAGCAGGTCTGGCCAGTCTGCGGCAGGCTCGTCGTCCTCGGGGTTGAGGACCTCCACCGTGCCGTGCGTGAACACCCCCAGGTCCTCGCCGCGCATGTGCGCGACGCTGGCGGCGGGGCGGGCCGCGAGGTGGCGGGCCTTGGCGGCGCTGCGTGCTGTGCCGAAGTACCACTTGCCGTGCAGGAAGTGCCCGTCCACGCCGCTGATCCGCGGCTCGCCCTTCGCCGTCACGGTGGACAGGGCGAGGGTGCACATGTCGACCAGAATCCGGGTGAGCTGCTCGGCGGTCACGGTGTGCTCGGTGACGATCGAACGGAGGTGATCGGTGGAGCGGGACAGGGAGGCGTCGAGCAGGGCTTGGAGCTCAGTGATTTCTCCGGGTGTTTCACGCATCAGCCCACGATAGCCACCGCTGGACCATCCTCGGCTTCGCAGGGCGGCCGGAGGAAGACGGCGCCGCGGAGTCACCTCACCTCACCGAACTCGACACGCTCGCAACAGGACATGGTCACTGTCGCGCGCTGTTCGGTGAAGGGTCAGGTGCTGCGCAGCAGTACCCGGCGGGTGGTGTCGAGGTGGCGAGCGACTACGAAGCGGGTGTTGGCGCCGACGACGGGCGGCGTACCCGTCCACGCGAGGACAGACCGGATGCCACCGAACGTGACGACATATTCGCGGTTCGACGGGAAGACGTCGGTGATCTCGGCGATCACTTCCGAACAAACGGGGTACCGGTGTTTCACCGCCTGCCACCCGGGTTCGCTTCTCCAGGAGTCGGTCGTGCTCGACCGAAAGGCATTGTCGAGCGGCCAGAGGCGGACTTGGTGGTGGCGATGCTGGAGCACCTCGAAATCGGTGACAGTGCCGACACCTGGCCACTGGTCGACGGATTGGGGGAGGTGGAGCACGTCGACGAATCCGGTTGGCGATCGGCCGAGGTCGACGAACAGTCCCACGGCGCCGGGGCGCGGGGTCAGGGTGACCTTCCCAGTGACGTGATCACCGACCGGATACGTCTGGCGAGCGGTGTCAAGCGCCAGTTCGGCGGGGTCGGGTTCGGTCATCGCTCGACCATTTCACCGACCGGCCTCGCTGGTTGTCAACCATCGGTGCCAAAACCTTCTGTATTGACCGCGCGGTCCTGCGCATCGAGCGGCGGAGGTCCGCGCTCGCGGAATCACCCCGCACATCGCCCGCCGAGGTGTCGCCCGCGGCTCCGGCCTCGGCGTCATCCGCCGACCTGTCACGTCGATTTCGGTAGAGGCGTCGGTGTCTTCTCGGTGTGCGGCGGGTTGGTTGTGGCGTCGGTGTTCTTTGCCGCCGAGGGGTATCCCGGTTCACCCGGCCGGTGAATACCATGATCGGGACAGAGGGGGTGCCATGCGCGGCCACACCGACGACCACCCGACCCGCTTCTCCGGCGGAGTCCCGCAGCCGCTCGACCGGCGGTGAGCCCGCCGCGGGCGGACCCGGGCGCCGACGCGCCGCGACGTGAGGTCTTGGTGGTCGGCGCCTACTACGCCGACCTGGTGTTCGGGGGGTTGGGCGGGCCCGCGCGGGCGGGTCGGGAGGTGTTCGCCCGGGAGTTCGACGTGGTCCCCGGCGGGGCCTTCACCCAGGCGTCGGCGCTGCACCGGCTCGGGCACGACGTGGTGTGGGCGGCGTCGTTCGGTGACGACCTGTTCAGCCGCGCGGTGCTGGAAGCCGCGCGGCGGGAGGGGTTGGACGAGAGCGGGTTCACCGCCGTCGACGGGCCGCAGCGCAACGTGACCGCCGTGCTGTCGGGTGCGGGGGACCGGGCGATGGTCAGCTACCAGGACCCGGTGGTGGAACCGCTGTTGGGGGAACTGGTGGCCGCGCACCGCCCGCGGGTGCTGCTGCTGCCGATCCTGCGCCACGGTTCCGGGGTGGCGCAGGCGTTGGGGAGGGCGCGGGCGGCGGGGGCACTGGTGTTCATGGACTGCCAGGACGTGCCGGTGGCGCTGGGGGCCGCGCGGGACGCCCTCGCCCAGGTGGACGTGTTCGCGCCCAACGCCGAGGAAGCGCTGCGACTGACCGGGGCGGCCACCGTCGAGGACGCCGCCCGGGTGCTGGCGGAGGTGGTGGGGACGGTGGTGGTCAAGCGGGGCGCGGACGGCGCGTTGGCGTTGCGGGGCAAGGAGTTCTGCGCGCTGCCCGCGCCCGCGGTGGAAGTCGTCGACACCACCGGCGCGGGGGACTGCTTCGACGCCGGGTTCGTGCACGGGCTGTTGGGCGGGGCCGACCTGCGCACGTGCCTCGCGCTGGCGGTCGCCTGCGGGTCGGCGTCGGTGACCGGGGTCGGCTCCAGCGCCGCGCCCACCCGCGCGCAGGCCGCCGAACGGGTGAGCGGCGGGTGATCGTCGTCGCGCCGCGGGTGGGCGGGCCTGGCTGTGCCCTAGCGTGGAGCGGCTTCACCCGGAGGTCTTTTCCCGGCCACCGGGCGTTCGCTTGACTGGGGGCGACGATGCCGGTGCTGGTCACGGACCTGGACGGGACGCTGCTGGCCGGGTCACCCGCCGAGCGCGCCGCGCTGCTGGCGGCCCTCACCCCGGACATCACCGTCGTGTTCGCCACCGGTCGCGGGCGGGCGTCCGTCGCCGAGGTGTTGCGCGACCCGCTCGTGCCCCGGCCCGCCTGGGTGATCGGCGACGTGGGCGCGACGGTGTGCGACGGGTCCCTGCGGACCGTCCCCGAGGTGCAGGACCCGCTGCGCCGGGGGTGGCCGGGGGCGGCGCGCGTCCGGGCGGCGCTGCGCGGCTTCCCATTGGTGTACCAGGAAGGCGTGCCGCAGGAGGGGCGTTGCTCCTACCTCGCCGAGGAGGTCACCGCCGAGGTGGCCGAGGCGGTCCGCGCGCTCGGGTGCGACCTGGTGCACTCCGGTGGTCGCTTCCTCGACGTGCTCCCGCGCGGGGTCGACAAGGGCGCCGCGCTGCGCGCCCTGGCCGCCCACCGGGGGTGGTCGATGGCCGACGTCCTGGTGGCCGGTGACTCGCTCAACGACCTGTCGCTGTTCACCACCGGGGCGCGCGGTGTGGTCGTGGGCGGCGCCGAGCCGGGCCTCACCGCCGCCGTCGGCCCCCGCGCCACCCACCGCCCCGGGCAGGCCGGGGCGGCGGCGATCCTCGCCGAACTGCGCGCCCTGGGCTGGGTCGACGACCGCGGGCCGCTGGTCGTCGGCTACCACCGCACCCCGGTCGTCCCGACGCCGGACGGGTGGCGCCCACCCGGCAGCCCCAACGGCATCCTGCCCACGCTGACCTCCCTGTTCGCCCAGGGCCTGGACGCGGTGTGGGCGACCGCGGCCACCCACACCCGCACCGACGACCACGGCACCGGCCTCCCGCTGGCCTTCCTGCCGCTGACCCGCGCGCAGTGGTCGGACTCCGTGCACCGCGCCTGCAAGGAAACCCTGTGGCCGGCCCTGGTGTCCCGCCCGGACCTGCTGCGGTTCGACGCGCGGGCGTGGTCGGTGCACCGCGGGGTCAGCGAGCGCTTCGCCGAGCACGTCAGCGCGCTCGCCCGGCCCGGGGCGGTGGTGTGGCTGCACGACTACAACCTCTGGCTCGTCCCCGGCCTGCTGCGCGCCGCCCGACCCGACCTGGTGGTGGGGCTGTTCCACCACACCCCGTTCCCGGAACCGGCCGTTTTCGACCGGCTCCCGGTGGCCGAGGAGGTCCGGGAGTCGCTGGCCCGGTTGGACTGGGCGGGGTTCCACACCCGGGGTTTCGCCGAGAACTTCCGCCGCGCGGTCCCTGGCGGTCCCGCGGTCGGGGTGCACCCACTGGGGATCGACCGGCCGCTGGTCGAGGACCTGGCCCGCGCGCACGCGCCGGGCCGGACCCCGCGCCTGGTGCTGTCGGTGGAGCGCCTCGACTACGCCAAGGCGCCGGTGGCCAAGGTCGACGCGGTGGACGAGCTGCTGCGCCGCCGCCCGGACCTGCGCGGCGACCTGGTCTTCCGCCTGGTGTGCCCGCCGCCGGAGCCGGGCATCACCGCCTACGACACCACCGGGCGGGACCTCGCGCGCCGGGTCGCCGAGGTGAACCGGCGGTGGTCCACCGGCACCTGGCGGCCGGTGGAGCACCTGCCCGGCCTGCCGTTCCCCGACGTCGTCCGCCAGTACGCCGCCGCCGACGTGTTCTGGGTGACCTCGCTGCGCGACGGCATGAACCTCACCGCCCTGGAGTTCGTCGCCGCCCAGGCCGCGACCGGCGGCACCGGTGTGCTCGTGCTGTCCCGGTACGCGGGTGCCGCCGAACGCCTCGCCGCGGGCGCCCTGCTCACCGACCCGGCGTCACCGGAGAACCTGGTGTCGACAGTGGAAACCGCGCTCGCACTGCCCACCCGGGAACGGCGGGCCCGCCTGCGCAGCCTCTCCACCGCCGTCGGGCACACCCGGCCGATCGACTGGGCGGCGGACGTCCTCGCCGCCATCACCGCGCGCCGCGCGGTCTCCCCGTCCTGGGCCGACGGGCCCGGGGTCACCGCCTGCTGAGCTGCGGCGGGGTGCCCGCGGGGGCGCCGCGGTCCGCGCGGACCACGACCGCGGTGGCGTTGTCCTCGCCGCCCGCGGCCCCCGCGTCCGCCAGCAGGGCCGCCACCATCGCCTCCGGGGCGCCGGGGGAACCCAGCACCTCCGCGATGCGGGTGTGCGGGACCTGACCGGAGACGCCGTCGGAGCACAGCAGCAGGACGTCGCCGCGGGACACGTCCAGCCGGAGCAGGTCCGGGGCGGGGCGGTCGAAGTGGCCGACGTAGCGGGTCAGGTGGCGGCGGGTCGGGTTGGTCGCGGGAGGACCGAACGGGGTCCGGCCGTGGACGGTGTCCAACCAGGCCATGGTGTGGTCGGCGGTCAGCAGCTCCAGCAGGCCGCGGCGCAACCGGTACAGCCGCGACCCGCCGAGGTGCACCACCCAGAACCCGTCCGCGCACTCGGCCAGGGCGGTCAGCGCGCAGCCCGCGAAGGTGGTGTTCCCGGCGGCGTGCGTCGCGGCGCGCTCGTGGGCGGCGACCACGGCGGCGCGCAGCCCGTCCACGCCGTCGCCCGCGTGCCTGATCAGCAGCTCCACCGCCGTGCGGCCCGCGTGGGCGCTGCCGGGGCTGGTGCCGAGGCCGTCGGCGACCACCGCCAGCAGCGGGTTCAGCCCCAGGTGCGCCACGTCGTGGTTGACCCGGCTGCGGCGACCGGTCCTGCTCCCGGCCGCCCCGCTCAGCGTGGTCACCTGCACGACGCCCCCCGTGGTTTTGTCGCGGGGTGTTCGACCACCCGCCCGCGCGAGGTCGAAGAATACTAGGCATTCCGGAATTCGGAAGGCGGGGTCCGGTATATCACTCGATCCGTGCATTCGGGGCCGGGTGCAGGGCTTTTCCACGGCACGGTGGGTGATCGGAATAATCTTGGAAAGCGAATTCGCCGCCCGGTCGGTTCGATTCTTCCAGGTTTACCGCGCTGTTTGGGATTTCTTGACCACGGTGGAATTCCGGTGGTCACCCGCCCCGGGGCCCGGTCAGCCGCGGGGTTCGACCAGGGCGGCGAGGTTGGCCAGGGCCATCCGGGTCCCCGCCTCGTTGTCGGCGGGGGCCACGCCGTCGGGCAGTCCTTCGTGGACGATCGTCACCGTGGTCGCGCCGCCCGCGTCGGCCAGGCTGGTGGTCATCGTCATCACCCCGGCCAGGGCCGGGTCGTCGGTCTCGAACTCCAGCACCTCCACCACCCGCTCGCCGGGCACCAGCTCGGCGAAGTGCCCGCGGTAGGTGTCGGTGCCCGACGACGACTTGCCCGTCCCGTCCGGCACGTCGTAGGTCAGCGACACCCGGAAGGCGCCGCCCTCGCGCGCGTCGAACCCGTGCACGTGCCCGGTCATCCCGTCCGGCACGCGCCACCGCGCGACCGCCGCGGGGTCCAGCAGCGCCCGGTAGACCGCCGCGCGCGGTGCGTTGACCACCAGCGAAACCCGAGTCGAGTGCACACCCCGACCGTACCGAACCCGGCCGCAGGCGCGCGGCGCACCGCGAACCCGGAAGAGCAGGTGCGCGAGAGGCCCGGCGCGCGCACCATCCGACCATGACCGGACCCGCTGCCGCCCTCGACTCCCTGCGCGGCCTGGCGCTGGGCGACTGCTTCGGGCAGACCTGGTTCCGGCCGCTGGGCGACCTGCCGTCCCGCCGGGTCGCGCCGGGCCCGTGGCCGTGGACCGACGACACCGCGATGGCCCTCGCGCTGCACCGGGTGCTCGTCGAGCGCGGGGAGGTCGACCGGGACGCGCTGGCGGCCGGGTTCGCCGCGACCTACGCCCGCGATCCCCACCGCCACTACGGGGCCTCGATGCACGACGTCCTCGCCGCCCTCGGCGCCGGGGTGCCGTGGCGCGCGGCGGCAGGGGCGCCGTTCGGCGGCGCGGGCTCGTGGGGCAACGGCGCGGCCATGCGGGTCGCCCCGCTGGGCGCCTGGTTCGCCGACGACCTCGACCGGGTGACCGGAGCGGCGGTGCGGTCGGCCGAGGTCACCCACGCGCACCCTGAGGGGGCCGCCGGGGCGGTCGCGGTCGCCGTGGCCGCCGCCGTCGCCGCGGGTCGTGGCACGCCGGGGCGGGGGTTGATCCCGGCGGTGCTGGAGCGGGTGCCCGCCGGGCGGGTGCGCGACGGCCTGCTGCGGGCGGACCGCGTCGGCTTCGGCACCGACCCGCGCAACGCGGGCGGCACGCTGGGCACCGGCCGCCGGATCTCCGCCGCGGACACGGTCCCGTTCGCCCTGTGGTGCGCCGCCCGGCACCTCGACGACCTCGTCGAGGCGCTGTGGGCCACCGCGGCGGCGGGCGGTGACGTCGACACGACCTGCGCCATCGTCGGCGGTGTCGTCGCCGCCCGCACCGGGCTCGACGGCGTCCCCGCCGACTGGCTCGACCGGTGCGAACCGGTCGACCCCTGAGTCGGGGGCGGATCACCCGCGCAGCCGCCGAGCAGTGCCACCACGAGGGGGTGGCGGGCGCAACCCCGGTCGGCGGGGAACGGCACCTGCCTCCGAAGAGGACCGCTCGACCGTGCACCGTCCACTTGGGTCGGTGCGCGGTCGGTCACCCTGCCGCGCGGGGGATCGGGGCCCTCCGGGCGGCACCGCCGGAGCCGGGCTACGGTCACCCCGGTGGCCGAGCCCGACGGCTGCGCCCTCGTGCACGACCACGCCCCGTGACCTGGCGGGGCAGCGGCTCAGCCGGTCTCGGTGGGCCGCTGCCTGCGTGGCAGGGCGAACCCGACCAGGAAGATGAGCGCGGCGGCCACGAGCAGGGACCAGAAGGTGTCGGAGTAGGCCGACTCCGCGGTCCCCGAGGCCAGGTTGCGCTGCAGGACCAGGGCGACGATCGCGATGCCGAAGGCCGCGCCGAGCTGGTGCAGGACCATGGCGGCACTGGTGGCGCGGGGGACCGCGTCACCGGGGACCGTGCGGTAGAGCGAACCCATGGTCGGGGCGCCGACGCAGCCGACGCCGAAGCCCGCCAGGAAGGTCCACGGGATCAGCCACCCGACCGACGTGGTGGGGCCCGCGGTGATGAACACGACCGCGGTGGCGGCGATCAGCAGGCCGCCGAACGGGGCCAGGACCCGGGCGCCGAGGCGGTCGACGTACTTGCCCGCGACCGGGTTGCCCACCAGGGCACCCAGCCCCAGCGGGGCGAGCAGGAGCCCGACGGCGAGCGGGCCGTAGGAGCGGATCTCCTGGTAGTACAGCGGGATGAGGAACAGCAGGGAGAACAGGACGACCCCGAGGACCGTCATGCCGACCGCGCTGGCGGTGTAGGTCCAGCGGGCGAACAGGCGCGGGTCGATCAGCGGGGTGCCGCTCATCCGCAGCGCGTGCACCAGGTAGGCGATCAGGAACACCGCGCCGACCACCAGCCCCACCACCACCGGGGTGCTGCCGAAGCCGCTGCCGTCCCCGGCCCGGGACAGGCCGAACATCAGGCCGACGCTGGCCGGGCACAGCAGCGCGATGCCCAGCACGTCGACCTTGGCGGGCTGCGCGCCCTCGCCCGCCGGTGTGTCGGCGGGCAGGTAGCGCACGGCGCAGGCGATGGCGGCCAGGCCGAGCGGCACGTTGATCAGGAACAGCCAGTGCCAGTCGAGGTTGGCCAGGATCGTCCCGCCGAGCAGGGGGCCCAGCACCGGACCGACGGTGACGGCGCCGAGCAGCCCCATCAGCCTGCCGATGCGGGCGGGCCCCGCCGCGCGGACCAGCAGCGCCAGCATGATCGGTTCGAGCATCCCGCCGCCGAGGCCCTGCACCACCCGGAAGGCGATCAGGCTCGGCGCCGACCAGGCCAGGCTGCACAGCACCGACCCGAGGAGGAACGCCACCAGCCCGGTGAGCCACATCCGCTTGCCGCCGAAGCGGTCGATCAGCCACCCGGCCAGCGGGGTCACCACCGCCACCGCCAGCAGGTAGCCGGTGGCGACCCACTGGATGGTCTCCAGCCCGGTGCCGAACTCGGTGCGCAGGGTGTCCACGCCGACGTTGACGATGGTCGCGTCCAGGAAGGCCATCATCCCGCCCAGGACCATGACCAGCACGAGCCGCAGGAACGGCCAGTCGAAGTCGGTGGGGTGCGCCGTTGCAGCCGTCGTGTCAGCGGTGGTATCGGTCGTCCCGGGGACGTCGGACATGGGTCACTCCGGTGCGGTGGGGGTCGGTTTCCGTGCCGGGGCGCTCACGCAGGGTGCCCGGCGGGGCGGACGAACCATACCGGGTTCGCCCGCCCGCGGTCACCGGAAGGTCCGGACCACCTCCTCGTACAACCGGGTGATCTCCTCGGCGGGGTCGGCCGGGGGGCGGGCCGGGACCAGGATCACGTGGGCGGCGCCCTGGTCGCGGAACTCCGCCACCCGCTCGACGACCGCCCCGTAGCCGCCGAAGGCGTAGATGTCGGCGGTGGCGAAACCCGGCTTGTGCCTGCGGACCTCGTCGTCGAGCTGCTCGGTGAGCCAGTCCTGGCCGTCCAGCTCGGGGGGCACGTACACGACCTGGACCGCGTGCGTGACCTCCTTGCGCCCGCCGCGCTCGGCCACCAGCCCGTCGATCATCGCCCGCCGGGCGCCGAACTCGGCGGGGGCGATGAACGACGGCACCCAGCCGTCGGCCAGGGCGGCGACCCGGCGGGCCGCCCTGGGCGAGTGCCCGCCGAGCCAGACCGGGGGCCTGGGCCGGGAGTCGTCGGCGTCGAAGTGGGCCGCCATGTCGGTGAGCAGGCCCTCCATCGCCTTGGCCGCCTCCCTGGGGTCCGGGATGAGCGCCTCGCGCGGCCCGCCGAGGCCGAGCTGGGCGACGAACCGGCCCCCCGACGCCGCCGCCAGGCCGCTGAGCCGCTCGGCCAGCGGCAGCGGGGGCATCCCCGCCGCCACCAGCACGTGCGGGCCCACGACCAGCCGCTCGGTGCGCGCCACGGCCTCGGTGAGCAGGTCCAGCACCGGCGGCAGGGCGCCGTTGGTGTTGTAGAGCCAGGCCGAGTCGTACCCGGTCCGCTCGACCCGGGCCAGCAGCTCCCAGAGCCTGCTCGCGTCCGGGTCGGCGCGCAGCATGGTGCCGAAGCAGAACCCGAACTCCATCACCGCTGCACCGGCCGGTAGAGCGAGATGTGCGAGCGGCTCTCGGCCAGGAACGGTCTGCTGCGCGCCCAATCGCCCCACCGCTCGGCCAACCGCATCCCCGCCAGCTCGCACATCAGGTCCAGCTCGCAGGTCGAGGTGAGCCGCAGCGCCATCGGGTTGAGCCGGGTCTCGCCGTCGCGCATGATCACGTGCTGGGCGAAGTAGTGCTGGTGCACCGGGTCGTACTGGGCGGCGAGCAGGTGCAGCTCGTCGGAGGTCATCCGCAGGATCTCCAGCCCGGGGCGGATGAACACCGCCGGGTTGGCCTCCTCCAGCACCAGCACGCCGTCGGGCGCCAGGTGCTTGGCGACGTTGCGCAGGCACTGCTGCTGGGTGTCGGCCCCGGCGAGCTGCAACAGCGAGTTGACCACCAGCACGACCTTGAACCGGCCGGTCACCGGCAGGTCGATGAAGTCGCCGAGCACCGTCTCCACCCGGCCGTCGGGGTCCTTGGCCCGGAGCTGGGCCAGCATCGGCTCGGAGATGTCCACGCCGGTGACCTTGACCCCGCGCTCGGCCAGCGGCAGCGCCACCCGCCCGGTGCCCACGCCCAGCTCCAGCACCGGGCCGCCGTCGGCCAGCTCGACCACCGTGTCCACGGTGTCGTCCGGCGTCCAGTTGCTGTGCACCCGGTCGTAGATGTCGGCGATCCGGTCGCCGTAGGTGGACTGCTGGTATCCCTGCACCGTCACTCCGCCTTGCGGGCGGCGGCGATGATGTGGGTGCCGCCGTCGATGTTGCCGGGGGCGCGGCAGGCCTGCAGCTCCCAGCGGGTGAAGGCGGCCATGACCTCCGGGTCGGCCAGCAGCGACTCGTCGAGCAGCGGGGTGTCGGCGGACAGGAAGTTCGACGCCGAGGCGGTGACGATCTCGCAGCCGCGCGAGGTCAGGTGCGTGCGCAGCTCGTCCCAGGTGAAGAAGTGCGTGGTCAGCAGCTCGAAGTCGGCCTGAACGCCCGCGATGTCGCCGGTGGCCACCGCCTGGTCGATCGCCCCGAGCTGCCCGCCCGCGGCGACCATCGGCAGGATGGCGTTGAGGCCCGCCCGCAGGTAGCCGTAGCGGGAGGTGACGCTGACGACCACGGTGCCGCCGGGGCGCACCAGCCGGATCAGCTCGTCGAACGCCTCCGGGATGCGGTCGAGCACGCAGCTCAGCACGCTGCCCACGCACACCACGGTGTCGAAGCCCGCCGACGGGAAGCGGCTCAGGTCGACGATGTCGGCCTGGTGCCAGCCGGTGACGTTGCCCGCCAGGCCCGCCTCGGTGACCTTCTCCTTGTTGATGGCGAGCTGCACGTCCGACAGGTCGCACACGGTGACCTCGGCGCCCGCCTTGGTCAGCTCCAGGGTGAACCGGCCCGGGCCCGCGCCCGCCTCCAGCACCCGGTCGCCGGGCTTGACCAGCTCACCCAGGATGGTGCGGTGGATCTGGTAGTTGATCCGGTTCTCGAACGAGCTCTCCAGCCGGTTCCACTCGTTGGCGCCCCAGTTGTTGTAGAAGGAGCGGGTGGTCTCGGGCTGGTACATCGCCGAAGTCATGACTCTCCTCGATCTGGTTTCTCGGACTGTCCGAACGGGATGGCTAGCGGGTGTTGGCCGCGTGGTAGGCCAGGTCGCGGCTGCCCAGGCGGATGCGGCTGCCGGAGGCGACGGTGAACGGCTGCCCGGGGGCCAGGCGCACCCAGGTGGCGCTGTCGGGCTCGCGGACGTGGGTGCCCTGCGGGTGGCCGCGGTCGACGACGGTCACGTCCCACTCGCTCAGGGCGATGTCGGCGTGCGCGTCGGCGAGCAGCCCGGTGCCGTCGGCGACGGCCAGGGCGACCGCCTGCCCGGTGCGCACCTTGTCGTCGTTGTGCGGCGCGGTGCCCAGCACCACGTCGTGGTCGAGCACGTGCGACACGCCGTCGTCGCCGATCAGGTAGCCCAGCGGCGGGCGCGGGCCCTGCCTGGGCTCGTGGGTCAGGCCGTGCATCGCGGTGCCGCAGGCCGCGCAGTAGCGGGCGTCGGGGCGGTTGAAGTGCCCCTGCTGGCAGTTGATGCCCCAGACCATCGGGGTGTTCGCGGCGGGACCCCCGGCGGACCTGGCGGTGGTGGGCGAACCGGGCAGGGACTGGAACCCGCTCTGGCCATCGGTGGAGCCGCCGCCCGCGGTGGCGGGCCTGCGGCGGTACACCAGCTTGCGGGTGGGCGGGATCTTGCCCAGGACGAGCACGCCGAGGCTGATCAGCACGGCGACCACACCCAGGTCGATGGCCAGGGCGATCTCGTCGACCACGTACCCGTCGGGCAGCAGCAGGGTCTGCACGCCGTAGGCCAGCGCCGCCTCGGGCACCGCCTGCGCGAGCAGGAACGCCACCGGCCAGTCCTTGGCCGAGCGCTGCCGCTGGAGGGTGTCGAAGAGGAAGTCCCACACCACCGCGCCGAGCACGAACAGCAGGCCCAGCCCGATGAAGGTGGACAGGTAGACGTCCTCCAGCGGCGCGAAGCCGACCGGCAGCACGAACCCGAGCAGCAGCGTGGCCAGACCGCCGACGATCGCGGTGCTGATCAGCCGGGCGCCGATCCGCGAACCGTAGGAGGGGGTGGGTGCCCCGGTGGTGGCTTCCTCGCCGCCGGAGCGGGAGTCCTGGTCGAGCCAGTCGGGGGTGCCGCCGAGCCGCGCTGGCTGCGGCCGGGGGGTGCCGGAGGTGGGGAACACCGGCGGCCCGCCGGTGAACGACGGCGCGGGGACCTGCCCGGTGGGCGGGGACTGCGCGGGCGTCGGCCGGGTCATGGGCTGCGACATCTGGTGCGACGCGGGCTGGGAGGCGGGCTGCGACACCGACTGCGCCATCGGCTGCGCCGCCGGGGGAGCGGGCGGTGCGGCGGTCATGGTGCCGCCCGCGCCGTTGGTGCTCGCCGGGGCGTCGTGTTCGGCCATCATCGGAGCCGCCTCGGCGGGCCGGGCAGGGGGCTCGGCGCCGTCGCGGTGCAGCACCAGGCCGCCGCCGGAGACCAGCCCGTTGCGCAGCGACAGCGAGGCGGTGTCGGTGCTGATCTGCTCGCCCACCCCGCGGATCGACAGCGAGCCGATGCCGTCGGGGGCGTCGTAGCGGCGCAGGCCACCACCGGGCTGCCCCCACACCCGCAGCTCCGCGGTGGGGCTGTCGGCGGAGACCTCCAGCGGGCCGTGCAGGTAGACGTGCACCCGCTCCCCGGCCTCCACCACGGCGGCGAACACCGAGGCGGACTCGGTCGGGCCCGGGGCGGCGAACATCGCCTCCAGCCGCGGGCCCAGCTCGGCGCCGTCGCTGAACAGGCCGATCAGCTTGTCGTGGGCGTTGGCGCCCGCGTCCGGCCGGTCGTCCCCGGCCAGCAGCAGGACCGAGGTCGGGAACCGCCCCACCAGCCCGGGGCCCGGCCGCACGGCCACCTTGAAGTCGTCGAGTTTCACAGCAGTCTCCCAGCACGGAATCGCCAGCGGACCGACACCACGCGCAACGGCCCGTGCAGGCAGAGGAACACCACGAGCCAGGTCGTGCCGAAGTGGATGAGGAACGGGGTGGCGCGCACGTCGAAACCGAGGACGTCGCGCAGCAGGAAGAAGACGACCACACCCTCCGGGATGCCCTCCAGCAGGGTGAACATCGCAGGCCAGTCCTTCTCCCAGCGGAACTGCTGCAGGAACTGGTAGAGCGGTTCCCACAGCACCACGCCCACCGCCGCCGTCACCCCGATGGCGGCGAAGGTGCTCGCGTAGGTCTCCCGCGTGGTCGCGAACCCGACCGGCAGCAGCGGGGTGACCAGCAATGTCCACAGCAGACCGGCCGTGGCCAGGACGAACAGCCGCGACTGCCAGCGGCCCAGCAGCGTCGGGGTCACGGGGTCACCCCCCGCATGAAGCGCCACCACTGCGCGATCGAGCGGCCGGAGCCGATGCGCTTGCCGAAGCCCAGCTCGGCGAGCTGGTCGGCGGTGCGCAGCGAGGCGTACTGCACGCCGAGCAGCGAGTCGGCCGGGGCGTAGTAGGCGCCCTCGGTCACCGCGCCCGCGGCGAACATCCGGCCGGAGCCGCTGCGCGCCGAGCGCACCTCGAAGCCGGGGCTCACGTCGAGCCTGCCCCGCACGTTGCGCGCCACCCCGGTGACCTCCACCAGGTCGTTGAGCAGCCGGTGCGAGCGCAGGTCGCCGATCAGACCGGTCGCGTCGACCAGGAAGTCGGCGTCCAGCGAGCGCAGGCCGCCGCCCTTGGTGTCGCGGTAGACCACGCCGAGCCGCCCGTCCCCGACCCGGTCGACGCGGTCGATGACCCCGGCGACGGTGGTGTAGACGCCGTCGCGGCGGGCGGCGGCGAGCTGCTTCTGCCACCCCTTGCGGTAGGGGGTGGTCGTGCCCTCCAGGGTTTCCCAGAGCTGCTTGCGGTCCTCGCCCTCCAGCTTCTCCATGCGCATCTTGAGCTGACCGCCCCAGGCGGCCTTCGGCCAGTTGAAGCCCTGGTGCGCCCAGCCGTTCTTACCGCGGCGGCGCATGAACCGCGACGGGCCGTGCGGGCCCTCCACGTAGGTGCGCAGCACGTGCACGATCCTGGTCTGCGCGCCGAGCTGCTCGCGGTCGTTGAGCAGCCGGTGGATGATCGCCGAGGCCGCGATGCCGCCGCCGCGCAGCACGACCGTGCCGGGGCGGGCCACCAGGTCGTCGTAGATCTGCTCGTGCGGCTCGTAGGCGTTGACGAAGCGGTACCCGTTGCCGTGCTGGGAGCGGAACTGCTGCATGTCCGGCAGGAACCGGATGCTCGGCCAGCCCACCGCCAGGTGCACGTACGCGCTGCGGTAGATGATCCGCTGCTTGCGCGCGCCCTGGGTGGTGAACACGGTGAAGTAGCCGCCCGCCGCGCGCTTGCGGACCATCCTGGCCTGCCCGTGCGCCACGCAGTCCCAGTAGCCGATCCGGTCGGCCTCGCGGCGCATCCCCTCGAAGACCTCACCGGCCAGCGGCGTCCAGTAGTCGGTCAGCACGTTCTCGGTCAGCACGTTCCACAGTGGAGCGATGAAGCCGCTGACGCTGCGCGAGTGGAAGGCCCGCCTGGCGGCGTAGCTCGGGAAGCCCCAGAGGTTGTCCGGCATCGAGGACGCGTCCGAGCGGATGCGGTAGTGCGGCGGGAGCTGGGAGACGCCGGTGAGGTAGGCGTAGTTCTCCCAGGGGTGGCGCAGGTTCGTGAGCACCTTCACCTGGCTGGTCGGCACCCCGGCGATGCGCAGCACGTCGACCATGGTGAACGAGCCCATGCCGCCGCCGACGGTCACGAACGGCACGTCCACCACGGGGATGCCCGAGGCCGCGACGAGTTCATCCGTCCACACCGGAGTGCGCTGGAGCTGGTCTGGCAGGTCGGGGGTCCGGTCGTCCCAAACCGGTCGCGCCGGGGGCGCAGACACCCGGGTTTCGTCTGTTGTGGACACGGTCTCACACCTTCGGCGAAGTGGTCGGCCGCCGCGCCCTTCTCGGGTCCTGCGTCGACCGGGTGGTTGTGACTGTCCCGCTCGGAATCGAGCTAACCACGGGCCCCGGATTCGGTACAGGGGCCGGATTTCCGATGTAGGGTAGGGTGTTCCGGCAGTCGTGCGGGGAAGGAGTCGCGGTGGACACGCCCCACGTTCCCGGGTACCGCGTGCACGGCGAGATCGGCGGTTCGGGCATCAGCGTGGTGTACCTGGCCGAGGACCTGCTGCTCGCCCGCCGGGTCGCGATCAAGCTACTGCGCCCCGCCGTCGCGCACGACGACCGGCTGCGCGCCCGCTTCCTCGGCGAGGCGCGGATGGCGGCCGGGCTGGACCACCCGCACATCACCCGGGTGCTCTCGGCGGGGGAGGCGGGCGGGTCGCTCTACGTCGTCCTGGCCTACGTGCACGGCTCCGACTTGCAGAGCCTGCTCGACGAGGAGGGGCCGTGCACCCCGGCGCGGACGGCCGAGGTGGTGGACCAGGTGGCCTCGGCCCTCGACCACGTGCACGCCTGGGGGCTGGTGCACCGCGACGTCAAGCCGCGCAACGTCCTGGTGGCCACCCGGGCGGGCGGGCACTGCTTCCTGAGCGACTTCGGCATCGCCACCCCGGCGCGCACCCCGGGCACCGCCGCGCAGGCCCGCCCGGAGCGCTCCGCCGGGTCACCCGGCTACGGGGCGCCCGAGCAGCGCGCGGGGCTGCCTGCCGACCACCGCGCCGACGTGTACTCCCTCGGCGCGCTGGTGCTGGCCTGCGCCACCGGCGTGGAGCCGTGGCGGCTGGAGGAGGAACCGGGTCTGCGCGAACGGGTGCACGCCGCGCTGCCCGGGAACGGCGCGGCCCTGTCGGCGGTCATCCGCCGGGCCATGGCCCCGCGCCCGGAGGACCGCTTCGCCACCTGCGGTGAACTGGCCGCCGCGGTGCGCCGGTGGGCCGACGCACCGCGGTAGCCGACGATCAGCCCCTGGCCTGCTTGTCCGCCAGGGTCTCGTCGGAGGACAACGCGTCCTGCGCGACCTCTTCCGGCGCGGGGTCCTCCGGTGCCTCCGGGGTCGGCGGGGTGTGGCGCTTGATCGCCCTGGGCAGCGTGACCGCCACCAGCAGGGTGAACACCACACCGCCGCCACCGGCGATCATCAGCGTGGTCGGGGCGTCCGTGGCGTCGAGCAGCAGACCGCCGCCGACGTAGGAGATCGCCGCCGCCACCCCGATGGCGCCGTAGAGGTTGCCGAAGACCCGGCCGAGCAGGTTCGGCGGCACCATCCGCTGCAGCATCGTCGAGGACGCCACGTCCATGCCCGCGATGCCCAGGCCGCGCACCGCCTGCACGGTGAACGCCGCGGCCACCGACCAGGCCAGGCCGGTCAGGAAGTTGCCCGCACTGCTCACCAGGAAACCGGCGACCAGCAGGGTCGGCATCGCCATCGACGAGCTGTAGCGGGTCAGCAGCGCGTACCCGACCAGCAGGCCGATGCCGACCGCGCCCAGCAGCAGGCCCACCGAGGAGTCCCCGGACATCAGGTCCTCCTTGGCCAGCAGCACCAGCGCCACGTCGTCGACGCCGTTGAACGCCACCACCGCGCAGAAGCCCAGTGAGATGATCCGGATCGCCGGGGTGCGCAGGATGTAGCCCAGCCCCACCTTGGCCTGGGTCAGCAGCGTGCCCTGGTCGGCGTCGGGGTCGGGCACCGGCGGCATCGGCTTGGTGGCCAGCAGCACCACCGCCGAGAGCAGGAACGACGCCGCGTCGACCAGCAGCACCCCGCGGATGCCCAGGAACGGCAGCATCGCCGCGGCCAGCAGCGGCCCGAACGCCTCGGCGCAGTTCGAGCCGAAGCCCACCGCCGAGTTGGCCGTCTCCAGGTCGCGCTCGCCCACCATGGACGGGATGGCCGCGCGGGAGGCGGGCTGGAAGATCTGCGAGGCGATCGCCCGCAGGCCGACCAGGGTCAGCAGCAGCGGCAGCGGCGGCAGGGCCAGCGCGATCATCAGCACCAGCACGCCCTGGGCGATCTCGCACATGATCATCACGCGGCGCAGGTCGAACCGGTCGCTGATCGCCCCGGTGAGCGGGCTGATCAGCGACGGCACGAAGTCGCCCACCAGCAGCAGCAGCGCCACCGCGAGGCCCTGGCCGGTCGTGTTGGCCACGTGCAGCATCAGGGCGACCAGGCTGAGCGAGTCACCGCCGTAGGACACCACCCGCGCCGTGAACAACGCGCGCAGCGGCCGGTTGGTCCGCAGCAGGCGGGTGGCGCTGGGCGTCCCCGCCTCGGTGTCGGCTGTTGGCTCGACTGTCGGCATGTCCTAGTTCTCCCGCGCGTCTGGTTCGACCGGCTCACCGAAAGTACCGGCCCGGTTCCGGTGGGTGCACCCCTGGGGTCCGATCACGGTGCTGCCACCCGTTCGGCCCCCATCGCCCGTCGCAGGCTGAGCGGGCGCAGGTCGGTCCAGTGCGCCTCGACCCAGTCCAGGCACTCCTCCTCCGGACCGGCCACGCCCACCGGGGTCCAGCCCGCGGGCGGTTCCCGGTCGGCGGGCCAGATCGAGTACTGCTCCTCGTGGTTGACCACCACCTGCACGCGCGGCCCGGTGCTGGTGTTCCCGGAGGTGTCCTGCTCTGCCGTGTTCTGCTCAGCGCTCACGGTCGTCCCTTCCCGGCTGCGCGGCTCACTTGCCCGCGCGCTTGGTCTTGCCGCCGCCGCCGTTGTTGAGCAGCACCGACATGTCGCTGGAGTTGTGGTTGACCGTGACCAGGTCGGTGGCGCCGTCGCCGTCGACGTCCAGGGCGGCGATGCCCCCGCGCGGGTCGTCGCCCACGTCGGCGAGCGCGCCCTCGCTGAAGCGGCCCGCGCCGTCGCCGCGCAGCACGCTCACGTCGTCGGTGGTGGAGTTGTTCGTCGCCAGGTCCAGGTACCCGTCGCCGTTGAGGTCCACCGCCAGCAGGCCCGCCGGTGCGCCCCCGTTGACCGGGTAGCGGCGGGCGTCGGCGAACTCGCCCTCGCCCTCGCCGAGGAACACCGACACGTCGTTGGAGCCGTAGTTGGCGACCGCCAGGTCCACGTGCCCGTCGTCGTCGAGGTCGGCGACCGCCAGGCCCGCGGGGTCGTCGGCGGTGGTGATCACCTCGGGGGCGCGGAAGGCGCCCTTGCCGGTCCCGTACAGGATCGACACGTCGTGCGAGCCGAAGTGCCCGATCACCAGGTCCAGCACGCCGTCCTCGTCGAGGTCGGCGGCCAGCAGCCGGATCGGCGCCGCCGGGGTCGGGGTGTTGACCGGCTCGGCGAAGGCGCCCTTGCCGTCGCCCATCAGCACCGAGATGTCACCGCCCTTGTAGTTGCTGGTGACCAGGTCCAGCGACCCGTCGTCGTCGAGGTCGACGGCCAGGATGCGGTTGGGGTCCTCACCGGTCGGGAACTGCGTCGGGTTCGCGAACTTCCCGGACCCGTCGCCGAAGACCACGGTGACCATGCCCTTGCCGTAGTTGGGGACCGTGGCGTCGAGGTTGCCGTCGCCGTCGAAGTCGCCGACGCCCACGTCGGCCGGGTTGATGCCCACCTCGGAGTTGATCGGCTCGGCGAAACCGCCCTTGCCGTCGCCGAGCAGCACCGACACGGTCGTGCTGAGGAAGTCGCCGGTGATCACGTCGGTGATCCCGTCGTCGTTGATGTCGGCGGTGGCCGTGGAGGCCGGGCCGCCGCCGATGTCGAGGGTGGACGCCGCGGCGAAGTCCACCTCCTCGGGCAGGGCGCAGCCGACGGCGGTCAGGCCCGCGGCGCACGCGACGGCGGCCAAGCGCAGCTTGCGGCGCACGGTGGTGTTCATCGCTTCTCCAGTTCTTCCTCGGTGTTGTCTTCCCTGGCGAGGTCGGCGGTGTTGATGTCAGCAGAGGCCTCTTCGAACAGCCGGACCATCAGGGGGTCGTTGACCTTGCCCGCCGCGTACTCGGCGGCGAAGCGGCGGTGGTACTCGGCGAACCAGTCGGCCCGCTCGTGCAGGAACAGCACGTCGTGCGGGGCCATGTGCCGGATGACGAAGCAGGGCACCGGCCCGGTGGACACCTCGAACCCGGGGTTGCGCACGGCGGTCTCCGGGCAGCCCTCGTAGAACTGCCCGAGCATCGCCCCGCCCAGGACCATGTCGGTCTTGACGTCGCGGTGCACCTGGTCGAGCAGGGGGTAGTGCTCGTCGGCGATCGAGGGGAGCACGATCACCAGGCTGCGCTGCCGCCGCGCCGCCGCGGAGGCGGGCGTGGTGGCGATGAACTCGGCCAGGTAGTCGCGCAGCAGCGCGGCGATCGCGTCGGTGTCGGTGCCGTCGATCTCGTCGTGCAGCACGATCCGCACCTGGTCGGTGCGCAGCGACTGCGGGACGAACGGGCACACCGGTCCGCTGCGGCCCAACCGGGGGTGCGGCATGGAGATGTAGTCGCGCAGCCAGTCGAGGATCGTGCTCGCGTGCCGCAGGTCGGTCAGCGACACCGGGCTCTTGGGGGCGGGTTGCGCTCCCGGTCGGGGGGCGTCGGCTCTCATCGTGGGTACCTGGTCCTTGTCGGGTCAGACGGGCATCAGCAGCGGGGTCGGCGCTGGGACGGGGGTCAGCGCGATCGCGGGCTTGGTCCCGGTCGGCTGGTTGGGCAGCGGGTCGAGGCGGAAGCGCTGGGCGACCCTGGTCAGCACCAGGTCGCCCTCCAGTTGGGCGAAGGTGTTGCCGACGCACTGGTGCGCGCCCGCGCCGAACGGGAAGTAGGCGAAGCGGTGCCGCTCCTCGCCGGAGAGCCAGCGCTCCGGGAGGAACGCGTCGGGCACCGACCACACGTCGGGGTGGCGGTGGGTCACGTACGACGACACGATCGTCCGCGCCCCGGCGGGCAGCACGTGCCCGCCGACGTCCAGCGGTTCGTCGAGCACCCTTCGCAGCGCCCACGCGGGCGGGTAGAGCCGCAGCGACTCGCGGACGGCGGCGCGCGGCACCCGCAGCTTCCGCAGCAGGTCCCCGGTCGGGTCCCGCTGCCCCACGACGTCGTCGACCTCGGCGCGGAGCTGCTCGGCCACCTCGCCGTTGAGGCTGAGCAGGTGCAGCGCCCAGACCAGCGCGGTGCCGGTGGTCTCCGTGCCCGCGATGAAGATGGACAGCACCTCGTCGACCAGTTCCTCGTCGGAGAACCCGGCCCGGTGTTCCAGCAGCCCGTCGAGGAACGTCGGCTCGGTGCCCGGCCGCCGGGTGCGGGCTCCCAGCGCGTCGCCGATGATCCGGCGCAGCGCGGCGATGTCGGTGCGGTAGCGCCGGTTCGCGGGTGTCGGCCAGGAGCGGGGCGCGGTGGCGAAGGTGAAGAGCTGGTGGTCGACGTAGCCGAGCAGGAAGTCCAGCGCGGCCCGGGCGGCGGCGCGGTCGACGTCGGCGCCGGTGCCGAAGGTGGCCTCGACCATCATCGCCACGGTGATCCGCTTCATCTCGGTGGCCAGGTCGATCCGCTCGCCGGTGCGCCACCGGGTGTCGAGCGCCTCGTCCAGCGGACCGAGCAGCAGCGGGGTCATCGCGGCCAGCCGCTCGGCGCGGAACAGCGGGGTCAGCAGCCTGCGCCTGCGCCCCCAGTCGTCGCCGCTGGGGCTGGTGAACAGGCCCTTGCCGAGCAGTTCGCGCAGGAGCTGCCGGTGCGTGCGGCGGCCGTTCATCAGCACCTGCTTGACGCCCTCGGGGTGGAAGACCGCGTGCAGCGGCCCGGCCAGGCCGAGGTCGAGCTGCACCACGTCGCCGTGGTCGCGGCGGGCCTGGGAGAACATGCCGATGGGGTCGCGCAGGAAGCGCAGGTTCAGCCCCAGCAGCGGCGGCCCGGGGAAGACCGGGATCGCACTCATGGCCGACCGTCCACACTGGACTCCAGCAGGGTCCAGAAGGTGCCGGGGACCTGCTGGACGCGGTCCAGGCGCAGGCCCGCGCCGGTCAGCAGCTCGGTGAACTGGGCGCGGGTGCGGACCGCGCCGCCGAGGTGGGCCAGGGCGTTCATGTCGCCCTCGACGACGGACATGCCCTCCTCGACGCGGTCCGGCGCCATCATCTCGAACACCAGCAGCCTGCCGGTGGCGCCCAGGGCGGCGCGGCAGTTGGCCAGGATGCGCCCGGCCACCGGGTCCGGCCAGTTGGCCAGCACCCGCGACAGCACGTAGACGTCGCCGCCGGGGGGCACGTGCTCGCGGAAGTCGCCGGGGACGAACCGGCACCGGTCCCCGCCCGGCACCGACGCGAGGGTCTGGGTGGCCGACGGCTCGGTCAGCGGCAGCTCGAACAGGGTCCCGGTCGCGGCCGGGGCCAGGGTGAGGATCTCCGCGAGCAGCGAGCCGTTGCCGCCGCCGACGTCGACCACCTCGGTGGCGGTGGAGAAGTCGAACAGGCTGCCGATGAGCGCCGCCGACCCGGCGGGCAGGGCGATCATCCGGTGGTAGTGCTCGGCCAGGACCGGGTCGCGGTCGAGGTGGTCGTAGTAGGGCATCCCGAAGACGTGGTCGAAGGCGATCCCGCCCTCGCGCAGGGCGGTGGTCAGGCCCGAGTAGGCCCGGTAGCTGGCGCCGCCGAAGTAGACCGCCTGCCCGTGCAGCGACCCCGGGTGCGCCGGGTCGAGGTACTCGCCCGCCTCGGTCAGGCCGAACCGGTCGTCGTCGTCCTGGTCGAGTAGGCCCAGGCCGACCAGGGCGCGCAGCACCTGGGTGAGCGGCCGCTCGTGGGCGCCGACGCGGCGGGCGAGGTCGGCGGCGGTGCGCCGGGTGCCCGCCAGGTGCGCGGCCACGCCGAGTTCGGCGGCGGTGTGCACCAGGGCGCTGCGCCGGTAACCCTCGATCATGGTGGAGACCCGCTGCCGGGGGTCGACCCCGGTCCGCGCCCCGGTCACCGCTCGTCCCGGGTGGTGAGGGCGGCCAGGCGGGCGAAGACCGCCTCCGCCAGGGGCACGGCCGCCCCGTCGATCCGCGCGTCGTACAGCATCACCAGCTCCAACCTGTGTTCGGTGTGGTGGGCCTGAAGTGCCAGCCCGAAGTCCGTCCAGTGCTCCCGGGGCGCCTCGGCGACCAGGCCGGGGCCCAGCGCCGGGGCCGGGTCGGCCAGGTCCGCCATCAGCGGCAGGTCCACGGCCCGCTCCAGCGCGGTGTGCGGGAGCAGTTGCTGCCGGTGGTAGGCGGTGAGCGCCTCGGCGTGGGTGCGCCGGACCCGCTCGGCGAAGTCGCCCGCCCCGACCGGGCGCACCACGGCCAGGTTGACGAACCGGCCCACCACCCCGTCCAGCGCCGGGTCGGTGCGCCCGCTCACCGGGACCGCGATGGGCAGCGGCCCGGTGACCGCCTCGGCGCAGTCGGCCAGCACCGCCAGCAGCAGCGAGCGCGCGGGCACCCCGTGTTCCCGGGCCAGCGCGGCGAACCGGGCCGTCCGCGCCTCGTCGAGGACGTGGGTGCGGACCCGCCGGGAACCGCCCGGGGGGACGCGCAGCGCGTCGGGGACGGGGGGCGGGGTGGTGTCGGCGAGCCAGTCGCGGACCGCCGCGTCGACCACCTCGGGGGTCAGCCGCTCGCGCTCCCAGGCGGCGAAGTCCGGGTGGTGCAGCCGCAGCGGCGGCAGCGGGTCCGGGGCGCCCGCGAGCCGGGCCCGGTAGAGGGCGGCGAGGTCGGTGGCGAGCACGCCCGCCGCGGCGCCGTCCACGGCGATCCGGTGCGCCCGCAGCACCAGCCGGTGCCCGTCCTCCACAGTGGACAACTCGGCGGCCAGCAGCCTGCCGGTGCCCAGTGACAGCGGTTCGGTGCTGCCGAGCACGTCGTACGGGTCCACCGGGTGCTGGCGGTCGCCGTCGACCACCACGCGCAGCGCCTCGTGCCGGGCCACCAGGGCGGTCAACGCCTCGGCGAGCGCGTCCTCGTCCACCCCGCCCGCGATCCGGGCCGCCACCGCCAGCTCCACCTCGGCGCCGGTGCCGCCCGCCGCGACCACGGCGGCGACCCGCCGCTGGCTCCACGACAGCGGGGCGTCCGGCGTTTCCCGGCGCCGCAGCGGTGGGGTGTCCGCCCCCGCCTCGACCGCCTCGGCGAGCCGTTCCACGGTGGCGGCGGCGAAGAAGTCGCCCAGCGCCACCGTAACGCCGAAGCGGTCGCGCACGGCGCGGATCAACCGCACCGCCACCAGCGAGTCCCCGCCGAGCTGGAAGAAGTCCGCGTCGGCGGCGACCTCGGGCAGGCCCAGCGCCTCGGCCCACAGCGCGGCCAGCGCCGCCTCCGTGCCCGGCTTCGGCGCCCGGGCACCGGTACCGGGGTCGACCTCGGGCAGCGCCCGGACGTCGACCTTGCCGGTCGGGCTCAGCGGCAGCGCGGGAATGGCCACCACGTGCGCGGGCACGAACGCCGAAGGCAGCCTGCCCGCCACGAACGGCCGCAGCGCCGCCGGGTCCAGCGGCTCGGCGCCCGAGGGGGTCACGTACGCGGTGAGGGCGGGCAGGCCGCGCACCGGGCGCAGCACCGCGACCGCCTCGGCCACCGCCGGGTGCGCCCGCAGCACCCGCTCGACCTCGGCGGGCTCGATCCGCACGCCGTTGACCTTGATCTGCCCGTCGACCCGGCCCGCGAACTCCAGCGTGCCGTCCGGCCGGTGCCGGGCCAGGTCGCCGCTGCGGTACATCCGCGACCCCGGCTCGCCGAACGGGTCCGGCCGGAACCGGGCCGCGGTCTGCCCGCTCGCCCCGGTGTAGCCCAGGGCCAGGCCGGTGCCGCCGATCCACAGCTCGCCGACCGCGCCAGCGGGCACCGGCTCGCCGTGCGCGTCGAGCACCCGGACCCGCTTGCCCGCCACCGGCCGCCCGATCGGCACCTCGGTCTCGGCGCGGTCGCGGGGCAGGGCGTGCGAGGTGGTGTCGATGGTGGCCTCGGTCGGGCCGTACTGGTTGTGCAGGGTGGCGGTGGTGGCCGCGTGGAAGCGGGCCACCAGGTCCGCGCCGAGCCGCTCGCCGCCGCAGAACACGTGCCGCAGCGTGCGCAGCCGCCCGTCGGCGACCTCCAGCGCCCGACCGAGCTGGGCCGGGACGAAGTCGGCGACGGTGATCCCGCGCGCGGCGATCAACTCCACGACGGCGGTCGCGTCGGCGGTCGTCTCCTGGTCGGCCACGACGACCGCGGCCCCGGTCACCAGCGGGCCGAAGAGCTGCCACACCGAGGGGTCGAAGGCGAACGATACGGTGTGCAGCAGCCGGTCGCCCGGGCCCAGCCCGGTCACCGCCCGCCGCCAGTCCAGGTCCGCCGACACCCCGGTGTGCGCGACCGCCACGCCCTTGGGCGCCCCGGTCGACCCCGAGGTGTACATCAGGTACGCCAGGTCACCCGCGCCCACCTCGGGCAGCGCCACCTCGTGTGTCCGGCTCGCACCCAGTCGGTGCTCGGCCACCCCGGTCAGGTCGGGGTCGGAGCCGATGAGCCGGGTGGCCCCGGAGTCGGCGAGCATTCGGCGGCGCCGGTCGGCCGGGTGCGCCGGGTCCAGCGGCAGGAACGCCGCCCCGGCGGTCAGCACCGCCAGCAGCGCCACCACCAGCTCGGCCGAGCGCGGCAGGCACACGGCCACCACCTCGCCGCGCCGCACCCCGGCCGTGACCAGCCCGCGTGCCTCGGCCAGCACCCGTCGCCACAGCTCGGCGTAGGTCAGCTCCTCGTCCCCGAAGACCACAGCGGTGGCGTCCGGGGTGCGCTCGACCTGCGCGGCGACCAGCGCGTGCACCGTCTCCGTGATCCACGGCAGGTCGGCGTGGTCGGCGAGGGATTCCAGGACCGCCGCGCGTTCGCCGTCCGACAGCAGCGGCACCCGGTCGACCGGGACCGTGCTGCCGGGCAGGGTGTGCAGCAGGCGCTCGTAGTGCGCCAGCAGCGCCTCCACGGTCGCGCGGTCGAAGCGGGCGGTGTCGTAGTCCACCAGCACGGTCAACCCACCGCCCTCGCGCACCAGGGACAGCGTCAGCGCGCACTGGGCTGTGCCACGGCCCAACTCCAGCGGTTCGACGCTCAGGCCGGGCAGGTCCGGGGGCGGGGCGGGGGTGTCCTGGAGGGCGAAGAGCACGTCGTAGGACCCGGTCAGGAACCGCTCGGCGGGCACGGCGGCGTGCTCGAAGGCCGCCGCCGCGGTGTGCCGCACCCGTTCGGTGACCTCGGCGAAGCCCGGCGCACCGGACAGGTCGGCCACCAGCGGCACCGTGGCGAACAGCGGCCCGACGACCGACTCCAGCTCCGGCAGCCGCCGCCCGGTCACCGGCACGCCCACGACGAACCGCTCCCCGGCGCCGTAGCGGCTCAGCAGCACCTGGAAGGCACCCAGCAGGCAGGCGAACAGCGGTGTCCCGGTCCGCTCGCGGTGCGCGTCGAGCGCGGCCAGGTCGGCGGTGCGGTGGGTCAGCCGCCCGGAGTGGACGGTGCGGCCCGCCGGGCGGTCGACCGGGAGCTGCACCGCGGTGGACACGCCGTCGAGGCTCGCCCGCCAGTGCGCTTCCGCCCGCTCCTGCTCGCCGTCGGCCAGCCGGGCGCGCAGCCACCGGGCGTAGTCGGCGAACTGGAGGTCGGGTTCGGGCAGCTCGGGGCGCTCGCCGCGGGCCTCGGCGGCGTAGCAGGCGGCCAGGTCGTGCAGCAGCACCGCGTTCGAGGCGGCGTCGGTGGCGATGTGGTGCACCGACAGCATCAGGGCGTGCTCGTCGTCGGGCAGGCTGACCAGCAGCGCGCGCACCGGGGGCTCGGCGGTCAGGTCGAACGGGCGCTCGGCCTCGGCGCGGGCCAGGTCCTCCAGCTCGGCTGGGGTGCCCGTGGTGCGCGAGCGCAGCGGCAGCTCGGCGGTGGTGGGCACAACCTGGCGCAGACCCGCCGGGGTGTCGACGAACCGGGCGCGCAGCACGGCGTGCCGGGCCGGGAGGGCGGCGCAGGCGCGCTCCAGCGCGGCCCGGTCGAGCCTGCCGCGCAGCCGGACCGCGACGAACACCGTGCCCGCCACGTCGTCGGGCACCGCCCGCTGGCGCAGCCAGAAGCGCTCCTGGGTCGGGGTCAGCGGTGCGCCGTCGACCGGTCCGGCGGTGATCGGCGGCAGCTCGGTCGCCTCCGCGCGGTCGACCGCGCCCGCCAGCTCACCCAGGGTCGGGTGGTCGTAGAGGGCGGCCACCGGCAGCCGGACGCCGAACTTGGCGGCCAGCTCGTCGAGCACCCGCATCCCGACCAGCGAGTGCCCGCCCAGTTGGAAGAACGACTGGTCGCGGGTCACGCCCTCGACGCCCAGCAGCCGCTCCCACACCGCCGCGACGACCTGCTCGGTGCCCGTCCCCGGCTCCTGCCGCGCTGTTTCTCCTGGCGCCCGGCGGATGACCTGGGTGGGGGCGGCGTCGCCGCGGACGGTGTGGCGGGTGCGCTGGAAGGCGTAGCCGGGCAGGCCGGTGCGGCGGCGGCGCTGACCGCGGTGCAGCCCCGACCAGTCCAGCGGGACCCCCGCGCACCACAGGGCGGCGGCGGTCTCCACGAGGGTGGCCGCGTCGTGCCGCTCGGCGCCCGCGGTCGGCAGGCTCTGCCGGGCACCGGGACCGGCCAGCTCGGACAGGGACCGGCCCGGGCCGACCTCCACCATCGGCAGGCCGCGCACCGCGGCCACCGCGTCGGCGAAGCGCACCGGGGCGCGTAGCTGCCGCCCCCAATACCCGGGGTCGACCTCGGTCATCGGCTCGCCGGTCACCGTGGAGTGCAGTGGAATCCGCGCCGGGGCGTGCGCCAGGGTGGCCGCCACCGCCGCCACCTCGGCGGCGGCGGGGGCCATGGCGGAGGTGTGGAAGGCGTGCGAGGTGCGCAGCAGCCGGGTGCGGATGCCGCGGGCGGCGCAGTCCTCGGCGAACGCGGCGACGGCGGCGGCCGGACCCGCGACGGTGGTCTGCGCGGTGGCGTTGACGGCGGCGACCTCCACCCCCGGCGGCAGGTCGCCCAAGTCGCCTGAGATGTCCGCGCCCACGGCGAGCATCGCCCCCGGCGGGCAGGCCGCGATGGCCCGGCCCCGGGCGACGACCAGGGCCAGCGCGTCGTCGCGGGTGAGGACCCCGGCGACGCAGGCGGCGACCAGTTCACCCACGCTGTGCCCGACCACGGCCGCCGGGCGCACGCCCCAGGACTCCCACAGCCGGGCGAGCGCGTACTCCACGGCGAACAGCGCGGGCTGGGTGAACTCGGTGCGCCGCAACAGCTCCGGGTCGGCCAGCGCGGCGCGCAGGTCGGTGCCCAGGTCGGCGGCGATGCCCAGGCACGCGTCGAACTCGGCCCGGAACACCGGTTCGGTCTCGCGCAACCCGGAACCCATGCCCGGGTACTGCGACCCCTGCCCCGAGAACAGGAAGACGACCGGCGACACACCCTCCACTGTGGAATGCCCTGTGGTGCGCAACCGCTCGGCGGCCTCGGCGCCGGTGCGGGCGGCCACGGCGAGCCGGTGGCCGAAGACCTGCCTGCCGGTTTGCAGCGTGTGCGCGGCGTCGGCGAACTCGGCGCCGGTCAGGGGCGCGAGCGCGTCGGCGAGCCGCGCCGCCGCGTCGGACAACGCCTCCGGGGTCCGCGCGCTGAGCGGGACAAGCTGCCACGGGCGGTGCCCGTCCGGCGCGGGGCGCGCGGGGGCCTCCTCCAGCACCACGTGCGCGTTGGTGCCGCCGATGCCGAACGAGCTGACCCCGGCCCGCCCGGACCAGGGGCGCGGCTCGGCGCTGACCCGGAACCGGGTGTCGGCCAGGCCCAGTTCCGGGTTGGCGGTGCGGAAGTGCAGGGTCGCGGGCACCACCCGGGTGCGCACCGCCTGCACGGCCTTGATCAGCGAGGCGACCCCGGCGGCGGCGTCGAGGTGGCCGATGTTGGTCTTCACCGAGCCCAGTACGCAGTCGCGGCCAGGGCCCAGCGCCTCGGCCAGCGCGGCCACCTCGATCGGGTCGCCCAGCCGGGTGCCGGTGCCGTGCGCCTCGACGTACCCGACGGTCGCCGGGTCGGTGCCCGCGGCGGCGTGCGCGGCGCGGATGACCTCGACCTGACCGCCGACCGAGGGCGCGGTGTACCCGGCCTTGGCGGCGCCGTCGTTGTTGACCGCCGACCCGCGCACCAGCGCCAGCACCCGGTCGCCGTCGGCCAGCGCGTCGTCGAGCCTGCGCAGCACCACCGCGCCGACACCGTCACCGGAGACCATGCCGGTGGCACCCGCGTCGAACGCCCGGCAGCGGCCGTCGGGGGACACCATGCCGTCACCTCGGCTGGGCAGGGCGGACGCGGAGCCGCCGCGCACCGACACCCCGCCCGCCACGGCCAGGTCGCACTCCCCGGCCAGCAGCGCCTGCACCGCCAGGTGCACCGCCACCAGCGAGGTCGAGCACGCCGACTGCACCACGACGGCGGGGCCGCGCAGGTCGAGCCGGTGCGCGACCCGAGTGGCCAGGTAGTCCTTGTCGCAGCCGATGACAAGCTGCGACTCGTCCAGGTCGGCGGTGTGCCGGGGGCTGGCCAGCACGTCGAGCAGGTAGGTGCTCAGCCCGGAACCCGCGTACAGCCCGGTCACCGGCCTGCGGGCGGGGTCGCCGTGCCCGGCGTCGTCCAGGGCCGCGTGCACGCACTCCAGGAACACCCGGTGCTGCGGGTCGGTGCGCTCGGCCTCCAGCGGGCTGAACCCGAAGAACCCGGCGTCGAACAGCTCCGCGTCCGCCAGCACCCCGCGCGGCCCGGCGCCCGGGGTGTCGGTCACCGAGTCGACCCCGGCGAGCAGGTTGGCCCAGAACGCCCCGACGTCCCCGGCCCCGGGGAAGCGGCCCGCCATGCCGATCACCGCGATGGCGTCCACCGGGGTCTCCGGTGCCGGGGCGGCCCCGGCGGGGTCGGCACCGGGCAGGTGCGTGGTCACGGTGCCTCCATCGGCTCGGTGCGGTCGGGCACCCGCGCGGCGCGGGCGCGGCGGCGGGTCAGCCGGGCGCGGCCGGAGCCGGGGTCGACCGCGGGGGAGTCGGTCCGGTGCGGACCGCCGGAGAGGTAGGCCGCCAGCGTGCGGACGGTCGGGTAGCGGAACAGGTCGACCACCCGCAGGTCCGCGCGCATCGGCCGCAGCAGCTCGCACGCCTGCACCAGCAGCAGCGAGTGCGCGCCCAGCTCGAAGAAGCTGTGGTCGACACCGATGCCCCCGGTGCCCAGGAGCTGCCGCAGCACCTCGCTCACCCGTTCCTCGGCGGGGGTGGTGGGGGCGGCGCTGTGCACGGCCACCGGGGTCGGCGCGGGCAGGGCCTGGGCGTCGACCTTGCCGTTGGGGGTCAACGGGAGGGCGGGCAGCGCGACCAGGTGCGCGGGGCGCAGCCAGTCGGGCAGGTGCCCGGCCAGGTGCGCCCGCAGCTCGGCGGCGGGGGCGTCGGCGACGGTGTAGGCCACCAGTTCGGGGCCGCCCGGGCCCTCGCGCACCACCGTGTGCGCGGCGGTGACGGCGGGGTGGCGCAGCAGGGTCGCGGTGACCTCGTCCGGTTCGACCCGGTAGCCGCGGATCTTGACCTGGGTGTCGACCCGGCCGCGGAAGGACAGCCGCCCGTCGGCGGCGCGGTGCGCCAGGTCGCCGGTGCGGTAGGCGCGGGCCCCGGGGGCACCGTGCGGGTCGGGGCGGAAGCGGCTCGCGGTGAGCCGCGCGTTGCGCAGGTAGCCGCGGGCCAGGCCGGACCCGGTCAGCCACACCTCGCCGACCACGCCGTCCGGGCAGGGCTCCAGCCGGGCGTCCAGGACGTGCGCCCCGGAGCCGGGGATCGGCGCCCCGATCGACACGGCGGTGCCGGGCGACAGGCGGGCGGCGGTGCTCCAGACGGTGTTCTCGGTCGGCCCGTACTCGTTGTACAGCGCCACGTCCGGGCAGGTCCGGTGGTGCAGGTCCACCAGCGCCGGGTCGACCGGCTCACCCGCCACGGCGACCACTCGCAGCGCGCCGGGAGCGCCCTCGAACCGCGCCATCAGCAGCCGCCAGAGCGAGGGCAGGCAGACCAGGTGGCTGGCCGAGGGCCTGCGCAGCAACGATTCCAGGTGGTCCAGGTCGAGCTGTGCGCCGTCGGCAGGCAGGTGCAGTTCGGCGCCCGCGGTGAGGCTCCAGAAGATCGACGCCACGGAGGTGTCGAACGCGGGGGAGGACACCAGCACGAACCCGCGGACCGGACCGTCGTAGACGCTCGACCGGGCCGCGGTGGAGGAGGCCAGGTTCGCGTGGGTGACGGCGACGCCCTTGGGGGTGCCGGTGGAACCGGAGGTGTAGATGACGTACGCGAGGTTCCCCGGGTGCACGGTGACCGGGTCGTCGGCCGTCGCGGGCAGCGGTATGTCCAGCGGGACCGCGGTGACCCCGGCCAGTTCGGGCAGTGGCGCGTCGAACAGCACCACCGGCGGGCGGGCGTCCTCGACGATCGCCCGCACCCGGGCGGGCGGGTAAGCCGGGTCCAGCGGCAGGTAGGCGCCGCCCGCGCGCAGGATGGCGACGATCCCGACCACCAGGCCGGTGCCGCGGTGGGCGTGCAGGCCGACCAGGGTGTCCGGGCCGACGCCGAGCCCCCGCAGGTGCGCGGCCAGGTCGCGGGTGCGGCGGTCCAGCTCGCCGTAGGTCAGGGCGCCGGAGTCGTCGCGCAGCGCGACCGCGTTCGGCGCCTCGGCCACCCGCGCGGCGAACTCGTCGAGCACGAGGACGTGCGCGTCGGGGGTGGCCTCGGTGGTGCCCGAGGCGATGGCGCGGTCGCGGGCCTCGGGTGAGAGCAGGGGCAGCGCGTCCACGGCGGTCCCCGGTGCGGCGACCGCGGCGGCGGTGAGCACGGTGAAGCACTCGGCGAACCGGGCGGTGGTGGCCGCGTCGAACAGCTCCGTCGGGTACTCCCAGCGCAGCTCCAGCCCGCCCGCCCGGTCCTGGTGCACGGCCAGGGTCAGGTCGGCCTTGGCCGTGCCGGTGTCCTCGCCCGCCGTGGTGACCGCGTGCCCGGCGGCGGTGCGCTCGCCGCGCTCGTGCCGCAGGGTGAGCATGGCCTGGAACAGCGGGTTGCGGGTGTGGTCGCGCGGCAGCCGCAGCTCGTCGACGATCTCCTCGAACGGCAGGTCCTGGTGCTCCTGCGCCTCGACGAGCGTGCGGTGGCAGCGGTCGAGCAGCACCGCGAACGGGGTCGACGGCTCGACCGGCGTGCGCAGGGCCAGCGTGTTGGCCAGGAAGCCGACGACGGAGGCCAGTTCGGTCCCGGTGCGGTTGGCCACCGGGGTTCCCACGACCACATCGGACTGTCCACTGAGGCGGGACAGGAGAACGGTGTAGGCGGCGTAGAGGGCGGCGAAGACGGTGGTGCCGTGGGCTGCGGCGAGGTCGCGCAGACCCGCGGCGACCTCGGCGGGCAGGGCGTGGGTGTGCTGGGCGCCGCGCACGGCGGGGCCCGCGGGGCGGGGGCGGTCGGTGGGCAGCAGCAGGGCCGCGGGCGGGTCGGCGAGCCGGGTCCGCCAGTAGCCCAGTTGCCGGTCGCGTTCGCCGCCGGAGAGCAGGTCGGCCTGCCACAGAGTGTGGTCGGCGCACTGCGCCGGCGCACCGGTCGGCGGGGTGCCGTCCAGGGTGGCGACCAGCTCGTCCAGCAGCAGGTCCAGCGACCAGCCGTCGCAGATGATGTGGTGCAGCACGAGCAGCAGCTCGGTGGAGTCGGCGTGTTCGACGACCGCGGCCCGCACCAGCGGACCCCCGGCCAGGTCGAACGGCGCGTCCCGCCACGCCGCCACGCCCTCCGCGTCGAGCACGGGCAGCGGGACCGGCGCGGGTTCGGCGACGTGCTGCACCGGGCCGTCGGCGTCGTGCGGGAACGTCGTGCGCAGCGCCTCGTGCCGGGCGCGAAGCCCGTCCAGGGCGGCGGCGAGCCGGGCGCGGTCGATCCGCGGGCTGACGCGGACCGAGACGGGGACCGCGTAGGCGCCGGGCGCGAGCTGCTCCAGGAACCACAGCCTGCGCTGCGCCGGGGACAGCGGCAGCCGGTCGGGCCGGGGCCGCCGGGCGGGCGCGGGTGCGCCCCCGGTGGTGCCCCCGGTGGTGTTGAGGTGCGCGGCGAGGGCGCCGACCGTGGGGTGGTCGAAGACCGCGCGCAGCGGCAGCCCGAGGCGGGCCGCCAGCCGGGTGGCCAGCAGGGAGTGCCCGCCGCGGCGGAAGAAGTCGTCGGCGGTGGAGTCGACCGGGACCTCCAGCAGCTCCGCGAACAGCCCCGCGACCAGGTGTTCGGCCGCGGTCCGCGGCGGGGTGGGCGGCGCGGGGGCGGTGGTCGGGGTCGGGAGGCGGCGGGTGTCGAGCTTGCCATTGACGGTCAGCGGCAGTTCGTCGAGCGGCAGCAGGTGGGCCGGGCGCATCCAGGCGGGCAACTGCTCGCCGAGGTGGGCGGCCAGCGCGTCGGCGGCGGGCTCACCAGCCCAGACCACATAGGACACGATGTCGCCGTCCGGGCCGAGCACGGTGTGCGCCGAGCGGACGCCGGGGTGGCGCACCAGGACGGCGGTCACCTCGCCGAGTTCCACCCGGTAGCCGTTGACCTTGGTCTGCTGGTCGGCGCGGCCGTGGAAGTGCAGCACGCCGCCCGGGTCGCGGTGGGCCAGGTCGCCGGTGTCGTACACCCGCGCACCCGGCTCGCCGTACGGGTCCGGGCGGAACCGCTGCGCGGTGAGCCGGGGATTGCCCAGGTAGCCGCGGCTGACCCCGGCGCCGGACAGGTGCAACCGGCCGATCACGTGGTCGGGTGCGGGCAGCAGCGACGGCTCCAGCACGACGGCGCCGGTCCCGGGTACAGCGGTGCCGATGGGCGTGCTGGTCGCGGTGGTGTCGATGGGTGCGGTGGTGGCGTAGACGGTGGCTTCGGTGGGTCCGTAGCCGTTGATGTGCCGGGTGTTCGGGAGTTGGTGCAGGAGTTCGCGCAGGGCGGGGGAGATGGCTTCGCCGCCGAGCATCAGCGTCGTGAGGCCGGACAGCGCGGAGGTGTCGCGGGTGAGCAGTTTCGTGGCGTAGGACGGGGTGGTTTGCAGGTGCGTGACCCCGGGCAGGGCCGCCGACTCGTCGCCCGCGTCGGGGAGGACGACGGTGGCGCCGGTGGTCAGCGTCCAGATGAGTTCGACCACGGAGATGTCGAACGCCGGGCTGGTCAGCGCGAGCCAGGTCTGCGGTTCGGGGGTGCCCAGCAGGTCGTCCACGGCGTGCAGCAGGTTCGCCAGGTTCGCGTGCGTGACCGCCACGCCCTTGGGCACACCGGTCGAACCGGAGGTGTAGAGGACGTAGGCCAGCGATGCCGGGTGCGGGTCCACGCCCGGGTCGGTCGCGGCAGGCTGATCGGCTGAGTGGTCGGCGCCCAGGTCAAGCACCGGCACGTCGGTCGTCGGCGCCGGGCCCGCCGCCGGTTCGGTGAGGACGACGACCGGGTTCGCGTCGTCGGTGATCCGGCGCAGCCGGGCGGGCGGGTGCGTGGGGTCCAGCGGCAGGTAAGCGGCGCCGGTGAGCAGGGTCGCCCACAGCCCGACCACGGTGTCCACCCCGCGCACGCTGTGCAGGCCCACCAACGACTCCGGCCCGGCGCCTTCGGCGCGCAACCGGGCGGCGAGGGCGTGCACGCGGTCGGCCAGTTCGGCGTAGGTCAGCGTCCGGCCGCCCTGCACGAGCGCGGTCCGGTCGCCGTGGCGGGCCAGCGCAGCGCGCCAGCGGGTCAGGACGCCGGTCGTGCCCGCCGGGGTGCGGTGCCCGACCGCCGCCGCCCGCTGCACGCCGGTCAGCACCGGCAGTGCGCTCACCGGAGTGGCGGGGGCGTCGGCGATCGCGGCGAGCAGGGTGCGCAGGTGACCGGCGAACCCGGCCACGGTGGCGGGGGTGAACAGTTGGGTGCGGTACTCCCAGCGCAGGCCGGGCGCGGGCCCGTCGATCCCGACGACCTCCACCGACAGGTCGAACTTGGCGGTACCGGTGTCGACCGCGCTCGCCCGGTACTCCACCCCGTCGGCGGTGACCACCCCGGGCAGCTCCGGCCGCACCGAGAGCATGGTCTGGAACACCGGGTGCGCGTCCGGGTCCGCGACCGCGCCCAGCTCCCGCACGACGTGCTCGAACGGCACGTCCTGGTGCTCGTGCGCGCCCAGCACCGCGTCCCTGGCCCGGGCCACCAGCTCGGCGGCGGTCGGGTCGTCGGACAGGTCCAGCCGCAGCGCCACGGTGTTGAGGAACAGCCCCACCAGCGGCTCCAGCGCCGGGTCCGGGCGGTGTGAGACCGGGGTGCCGATCAGCACGTCGGTGCTCCGGGACAGCCTGCCCAGCAGGGCCGCGTAGGCGGCGGCCACCACCATGAACAGGGTCGCGCCCCGCTCGGCGGCGAACGCGCGCAGCCGCTCGGTGAGGTCGGCGTCGAGGACCTGGTGGTGGTTGGCGCCGCGGCCGTCGGAGCCGACCGGGCGCGGGTGGTCGGTGGGCAGCCGCAGCGCGTCGGGCAGGTCGGCCAGCCGGGTCCGCCAGTGCGCCAGGTGCGCGGTGTGGTCGTGGTCCGCCTCGGCCAAGGTGTAGTCGGCGTACTGCAACGGCAGCGGCTCGGCGGTCGCACCGGTCAGCTCCGCCAGCAGCACGCCCAGCGACCAGCCGTCGCAGACGATGTGGTGCACGGCGACGAGCAGTTCGTACCCGGTGTCGACCGGCACCAGCGCAGCGCGCAGCAGCGGCCCGGTGGCCAGGTCGAACGGCCGGTCGACCAGCTCCCGCCGCTCCTCGGCGGTGATCACCGGCAGCGGCACCGGGCCCGCGGGGTGGACCACCTGGTGGGGGCCGTCCTCGTCGTGCGGGAACGCCGTGCGCAGCGCCTCGTGCCTGGCCACCAGCGCGTCCAGCCGGGCGCCCAGCTCGGCCGGGTCGACCTCGCCGGTGATCCGCACCGCGCCCGCGATGACGTAGGCGTCCTTCGTGGACAGTTGGGCCTGGACCCAGATCCGGCGCTGCGCCGCCGACAGCGGCAGCCGGGCGGGCCGGGGCAGCGGCAGCGACGCGGTGTCGCCGCGGGGGCAGGTGTCCAGGTGCGCGGCCAGGTCGGCGATCGTGGGGTGCTCGAACACCGCCCGCACCGACAGCTTCCTGCCCAGCGCGGCGCGCACCCGGGCGGCGAGCTGCGCGGCGAGCAGCGACTGCCCGCCGGAGGCGAAGAAGTCGTCGTCGCGCCCCGGCTCGGCGGTGCCCAGCAGCCGCGCCCAGATCGTGGCCAGCACCTGCTCGGTGGCGCCCTCCGGTGCCCGGTGCGCGCGCACCGCCCGGTCGGGCAGCGGCAGCCGGGCGGTGTCGAGCTTGCCGTTGACGGTCAGCGGCAGCTCCGGCAGCGCCACCAGGTGCGCGGGGTGCATCCACGTCGGCAGCAGGCCGCGCAGGTGTGCGCGCAGCTCGGCCTCGTCCGCGTCGCCGACGAGGTAGGCGGTGATCTCCGGGCCCGGGGTAAGGGCGGTGTGCGCGGCGCGGACGGCCGGGTGGGCGGTGAGCGCGGCGGTGATGTCGCCCAGTTCGACCCGGTAGCCGTTGACCTTGGTCTGCTGGTCGGCGCGGCCGTGGAAGTGCAGCACACCATCGGGTTCGGCGTGCGCGAGGTCGCCGGTCCGGTACACCCGCGCGCCGGGCTCGCCGTGCGGGTCGGGGGTGAAGCGGGCGGCGGTGAGCCGCGGGTTGCCCAGGTAGCCGCGGGCCACCCCGGCACCGCCGAGGCACAGTTCGCCGGTGGTGGGGGTGATCGCCAGCGAGCGGTCCAGCGGGCGCGCGGTCACCCCGGGCACGGGCAGGCCGATGGGGGTGGTGGTCGCGGTGGTGTTGATGGGGGCGGTGGTGGCGTAGACGGTGGCTTCGGTGGGTCCGTAGCCGTTGATGTGTCGGGTGTCGGGGAGTTGGTGCAGGAGTTCGCGCAGGGCGGGGGAGATGGCTTCGCCGCCGAGCATCAGCGTGTTGAGCCCGGCCAGCGCGGAGGCGTCCTGCGTGAGCAGTTTCGTGGCGTAGGACGGGGTGGTTTGCAGGTGGGTGATGCCGTCGAGCTGGTCGGTGACCGGGGAGTCGTCGGGGAACACGACGGTCGCGCCGGTGGTCAGCGTCCAGATGAGTTCGACCACGGAGATGTCGAAGGCCGTGCTGGTCAGCGCCAACCAGGTCTGCGGGTCGTGCCCGGCGAGCAGCTCGTCCATGGCGACCAGCAGGTTCGCCAGGTTCGCGTGCGTGACCGCCACGCCCTTGGGCACGCCGGTCGAGCCGGAGGTGTAGAGGACGTAGGCGAGGTTGTCCGGGAGCGGGGCGGTCCGCTGGACCCCTGAGTCCACATCGGACCTGTCGGTGAGCGGGATCGTGCGCGCGGGGAGTTCGGGCAGGTCCGGCTCGGCGAGGACCACCACCGGGTCCGCCGCGGCGACGATCTGCTCCAGCCTGCGCGGCGGGTGCGTCGGGTCCAGCGGCAGGTACCCCGCGCCGGTGTGCAGGACCGCCCACAACCCGACAACGGTGTCGATGCCCCGGCCCGCGTGCAGGCCCACCAGTGCCTCCGGCCCGGCGCCCAGCGCGACCAGCCGGTCCGCCAGCGCGTGCACCCGGGCGGACAGCTCCGCGTAGGTGACGGTGTCCGCCCCCGCGCGCAGGGCCGTGCGGTCGGCGAACCGGCGGGTGGCGCGGGCGAAGCGCGACAGCACCGACGGCGCCCTGGTGACCGGGAGCCCCTCGCCCAGGTCGGCGCGGGCGGTGATCTCGGCGGCGGTCAGCAGCGGCAGGTGGTCGACCGGCCACTCCGGCCGGTCGGCGATCCCCTGGAGCAGCACGGTGAACCAGCCCGCGAACCCGGCGATCGTCGCCTCGTCGAACAGGGCCGTGCGGTACTCCCAGCGCAGCGCGAACTCCACGCCGGTGTCCTCGACGTCCAGCGACAGGTCGAACTTCGCCGTCCCGGTGTGCAGCTCGCGGGCGGTGGCCCCGGCCCGCTCGGCGCGGCGGCGCACCGTCAGCAGCGTCTGCGCCAGCGGGGCCGCCCCCGGCGCCCGGGTGGGCACCAGCGCGTCCACCAGTTCGTCGAAGGGCAGGTCCTGGTTGCGCTGCGCGTCGAGCAGGGTGTCGCGGCAGCGGCGCAGCAGCACCCCGAACGTCGGGGCATCGCCGAGGTCGGTGCGCAGCGCGAGGGTGTTGACGAAGAAGCCGACCAGCCGGTCCAGCGCCGGGTCGGGGCGGTTGGCGACCGGGGTGGCCACCACGACGTCGGTCTGCCCGGTGATCCGGGACAGGAAGGTGGCGTAGGCGGCGTGCAGCACGACGAACGTGGTCACGCCGTGCGCGCGGGCGACCCCGGCGAGCGCGGACCGCACCTCGGCGGGCACGACGTGCTCGTGCACCGCGCCCGCGCCGTCGACCCCGGTGCGCGCGTGGTCCACCGGCAGCTCCAGCGGCGCGGGCACCTCGGCGAAGCGCTCCCGCCAGTGCGCGAGCTGCCGCTCCCGCTCCCCGGAGTCGAGCAGCCGGTGGTGCCACAGGCTGTAGTCCGCGTACTGCACGGGCGGCGGGGCCGGGTCCTCTGCGGTCAGCTCGTCCAGCACCACGTCGAGGGACCAGCCGTCGCAGACGATGTGGTGCGCGGCCAGCACCAGGTCGCGGCCGACCACGGCGGCGCGCACCAGCGGGCCCCGGGCCAGGTCGAACGGTTCGGCGGTCAGCGCCGCGACCGCGTCCGCGCCCTCGGGCAGCGTCGCCACCTCGACCCACCCGGCGGGCAGGACGTGCTGGTACGGGCCGTCGACGTCGGAGGGGAAGACGGTGCGCAGGACCTCGTGCCGCTCGGCCACCCGCGACAGGCGCGCGGCCAGGTCGGCGGCGTCGGGCTCCTCCGGCAGCCGGATCGCGCCCACCAGCACGTACGCGCCGGGGTCGAGCTGGTCGAGCACCCACATCCGGCGCTGCGCCGCCGACAGCGGCAGCCGGTCGGGCCGTTCCCCGGCGGTGACGGCGGCGCGGGCCGGGCCCGCGGCGGACTCGGCCAGCTCGCGCAGCGTGCGCCCGGCGAGGATGTCGCCCACCGGCAGCACGACGCCCAGGGCCGTCTCCGCCTCGTGCGCCAGGCCGATCGCCAGCAGCGAGTCGAAGCCCAGCTCCAGCGGTGCGGTGTCGGGGTCCAGCCCGGCGGGGTCGCGCTCCAGCAGGCGCGCGGCGATGGCGGTCAGGGTCTGCAGGGCGCTCACCGGCCCGCCCCCCGCTCCGCCGGTTCGAGCAGGTCCAGCGCACCGTCGAGGAACAGCGCCCGGCACTCCTGGCGGCGCAGCTTGCCGTTGGCGGTGCGCGGCAGGGCGCGCGCCCGGACCGCGACGACGGTGTGCACGTGCAGCCCCAGTTCCTCGGCGACGGCGCGGCGGATCGCGGCGGCGGCGTCGGCGACGCCCGCCGGGTCCTTGCGCTGGAACATCTCCGCCACCACGACCAGCCGCTCGGCGTCGGGGCCGGGCACGGTGAACACCGCGCTGCCGTGCGCCCGCACCAGGTCGTGGGCGCGCTCGGCGCACGCCTCCACGTCCTGCGGGTAGTGGTTGCGGCCCCTGATGATCAACACGTCCTTGAGCCGACCGGTGATGTAGAGCTGCCCGTCGGCGATCACGCCGAGGTCGCCGGTGCGCAGGAACGGTTCGGTGGAACCGGGCAGCCGCAGCTCGAACCGGTCGGCGGCGACGCCGTTCCAGTAGCCCGCCGCCACGCTCGCCCCGGCCACGACGACCTCGCCCACCTCGCCCTCGGGCAGCTCGGTGTCCCCGTCCTGGCGCACCACGCGGACGTCGAGGCCCTTGGGGAGCCCACCGCACCCGACGTGTTCGGTGACGGCCCCCGGACTGTCGTCGCCGACCACCCGGGTGACGGGCTCGGTCCCCACCGGTCCGCCGCTGACGAACAGGGTCGTCTCGGCGAGGCCGTAGCAGGGGAACCACGACGACCGTCGGAAACCACGCGGTGCGAAGGTCTCGGTGAACCGGTCCAACGTGCCCGGCCGGATCGGCTCGGACCCGCTGAAGGCCACCTGCCAGCCGCTCAGGTCCAGGTCGTCGGCGTCGTCGGGGCGGTAGCGGCGGGCGCACAGCTCGTAGGCGAAGTCGGGGCCGCCGCTGACCGTGGCGCCGAACCGGGAGACCAGCCGCAGCCAGCGCATCGGCTGCTGCAGGAACTCCAGCGGCGGGGTCAGCACCCCGGGGAAACCGGAGAACAGCGGTTGCAGCACCCCGCCGACCAGGCCCATGTCGTGGTACGGCGGCAGCCAGCTGACCAGCGTCGACTCCGCGCCCAGCCGCATCCGGTCGGCGATGACGGCCGAGTTGTGCAGCAGGTTCGCGTGGCTGACCAGCACGCCCTTGGGTGCGCCTGTCGACCCCGAGGTGTACTGCAGGAACGCCGGTGTGGTGGCGACCGGGTCCACGTCGGTGCTCCCGCCGGGCGCGGTGAGCGCGGCGGCGTCGACCCGGGTCAGCCGGTCGAACACCGGGTCGCCCGCGGGCAGCAGGGCCAGGACCGCGGCGTCGGCGACCACGGCCACCGGCTCAGCGTCCACGGCGATCCCGCGCAGCCGCGCCAGGTTCTTCTCGGTCACCGGCGGATAGCTCGGCACCGCGATGACACCGCAATGCAGGGCGGCGAGGAATGCGACCACGAAACGCTCACCCGGCCCCGGCATCAGCAGTACCCGGTCGCCGGGGCGGGCGTGCTCCCGAAGTGCCGCCGCGGCGGCGAGTACGCTTTGGTGGAGTCGGCGATAGGAAACCGTGTCGGTGTCACCGCCCGTAATGAAATGGTAAGCGGTTCGCTCTGGCGTTTCCTCCGCCCGGCGGGTAAGGATTTCGCCGAAGAAGTCGTCGGGCAACGTTCGCATGATGGGGATACCGTCCTAGTCCCGGAACCAGTTCAACTGTTCGACGGCGAGTTCCGCGGCGCCCTCGATGCGCAACCGCCCGGACCCCAGCGCGCCCATCGGGTCCATTTTCCCGGAAACGATCTTGAGGTAGTCGGCGAACGAGGCGCTGATGGTGACCTGGCCCACAGAATCGGGCCGCGCGGCCACCGCGCATTCGCCGCCGGAAACCACGAGCTGCCAATGGTGGTCGGTGCCGTCCCCGGCGATGCGGTAGTCCACCACCGCCTCCCGGCCACCCGCCTTCCTCGGGCGGAACGCGTCGCGCATGTTGTTGAACAGGCCCGCCAGCACCACGTGCTCGCCCTCGGCCGGGCTCTGCTCCGGCACCCGGACGAACCGGGAGGCGGGCACCCCGGCCGCCTCGCCGCCGCTGCGCTCGACCACCCGCACCCCCTCCGGCGGGGTCACCCACGACCGGTCCGCCCAGTCCGCGCCCAGCTCGTCCCACCCGGGCAGAGCGCCCGCCAGGTGCGGGCCCAGGGCGTCGGCGGGCACCGGCGTGCTCGCCGACTGCCACCGGTAGTCGGCCGACAGGCGCAGCCGGTCGGTCCGGTTGGGCAGCGCCCCGTGCGCGGTCAGGCAGTGGAACAGCAGCACGTCGCCCACCCGGTAGTGGGTGCTCGCCCACCGCTCGTCGTCCGGGTCGACCGCGTCGAACCTGGCCTGCACGCCCTCGTTCTGCGACCCGGTCAGGATGGCCAGCCCGCCCAGCTCCGGGGGGCACTCGACGAACGGGACCCAGGTGGTGAACATGTCCGCCACGCCCTCGACCACGAAGTCCTGGTGCACGTAGAGCCCGGGGGTCGTGCCCAGCTCGGCGGGCCAGACCAGCCTGGCCACCTTGCGCGGGTGGCAGAAGACGTCCTCGCCGACCAGCGCGCGCAACACCGAGGTCAGCGCCGGGTCGTGCGGGAGGGCGTGCAGGTATTCGATTCTCTGGACATCGGTGTATCCGGGAACAAAGTTCGCATTCTTGAAGTCCCTGGCCGGGGGCAGCAGCGCCGCCCGCTCCGGGTCGGCGCCCCCGGCCAGCCAGCCGTCGCGCTGCAATGCCCCGAGCACGTCGCGGGCGAGCTTTCGGATCGGTGCCGGATCGAGCAGACCGCGCAGGAACACATAGCCCCGATCGGCGATCGCGGCGCGCAGCGCGGCCGGGTCGCCCGCGATCGGCGTCGAATCCACCAGTTCCCGCATGACCACTCCTGAAATCGAGGCCGCAATGGTTTAGCCGAGTATTCCGGCGCGTGCCGGACCGCTGTGCGTTCGAGAGGAATTCAATCGAGCCGAGCGGTTCGGGGGCTTTTCGCGGCCGGCGGCCAGTGCAGCCGTCAACCCCCTCCTGGCCGTGGTCGCCAGCTTATGCGGCCCCGGGGGTGGTCCGGCAAGTTAGGGAAATCCCTGACTTCCCCGTTCAGCCCAACAACTCCGACCCCACCACGCTACGTGTTTTAGGGATCGACCGTCCGGGTGAGTTTACTGGGGCTGCTTGCCTGGAATCGGCTGCGGCGGTAGACAAGTTTGGGACAGTTCGGGCTTGAGCATGAGGAGTTGGGGTAATGCGCCTGGGTATCATGTTCGGCGCACCATCGGGTACGAGCTTTTCCGGGGCGGCTTTCTTATTGAACCCGAAGCGATCGTGAACCGTGACAACGCGCCCACCCGTTCGATATTCGGACGCGGGGCGGAGTTGAAGCTGCTCTCCAGGGCGGTCACCGACGTGGGACGGGGGCACAGCCGCACGATCGAGGTCATCGGCGAGCCGGGCATCGGCAAGACCAGGCTGCTGCTGGAGTTGCGGCGCGATACCGCGGCCTCGCGGATGACCGTGCTCACCGGCCGCGGCGGCGAACCCGGCCGCGAGGTGCCGTTCTCGTTGTTCACCGAGGCCGTCGACGACTACCTGGCCGGTCTCGCGCAGGCCGATCGCGCCCGGCTGCTGGCCGACCCGTTGCTGGCGCCCGCTTTTGAGCACCTGGCGTGCGTGGCACCCGGCGCCTCCCCGGAGCGGGCGGTGTGCGCGGAGGACGTCGAGCGCAGGAGGCTGTTCAACTCCGTGCGCGAACTGCTGACCCGGATCGCGGGCGGCCACGGCCTCGCCCTGCTGCTCGACGACGTGCACTGGGCCGACCCGGACTCCGCGGACCTGCTGGGGCACCTGGTGCGCCACCCGCCCGCCGGTCCGGTCCTGCTGGCCGTGGCGCACCGGCCCAAGCAGGCGGTGGCCAGGCTCGCGGCCACCCTCAGCTCCGCCGCGCGCTACGGGCTGCTCCAGGTGCTGCACCTGGGCCCGCTGACCCCGGCCGCCGCGGACGAGCTGCTGGAGGCGCTGACCCCGGCCGTCGGGCAGGCCGGTCGCGCCGCGCTCTACCGCGCCAGCGGCGGGAACCCGTTCTACCTGGAGGTCCTCGCCGACGCCCGGCGCGGCGGCAGGCCCGCCGAGGCCGAGGGCCCGTGCCCGCGGCTGACGGCCATGCTGCACGCCGAGCTGACGGCGCTGCGCCCGCAGACCCTGGCCGCGGCGCAGGCCGCGGCCGTGCTCGGCGAACCGTTCGACGTGTGCCTGGTCGCCGAGGTGGCGGGCCTGGGCACCGCCGAGGTCTTCGCCGCGATGGACGAGCTGGCCTGCCGGGACCTGGTGCGCCAGCTCGGTTCCTCGTCGCGGTTCGTCTTCCGCCACCCGGTCGTGCGGCACGTCACCTACCGGGCCATCGGCGCGGGCGGGCGGATCGCCGCGCACACCAGGGCGGTCGAGGCGCTGCGGGCCCGCGGCGGTTCGGCGGTGGCGATGGCCCCGCACGTCGAGCGCACCGCCGGGGTCGGCGACACCGACGCCACCCGGGTGCTGGCCGACGCCGCCGGGGACGCGCTGGACCGCGACCCCGCGGTGGCCGCGCAGTGGTTGCAGACCGCGCTGCGGCTGCTGCCCGACCCGCCCGAGTTCCGGCTCCGGCGCAGGGAACTGCTGCTGCGCCTGGCCGAGGCGCACGCGCGGGGCGGGCAGCTCGTGGAGAGCGAGGCGGCGCTGGTGCGGGCGATCGAGATGGTCGACGAGGACGACCGGGACACCCGCACCCGGCTCGTCGTCCAGCGCGCCGGGATCACCCGGCTGCTCGGGCGGCACGTCCAGACGGTGAGCTGCGTCGACGACGAGCTGTCCGGCGGGCAGCCCGCCGACAGCGCCGACGCGGTGGCGCTGCGGCTGGAGCGGACGGTCAACGCCGCGCTCGCGGGCACCGGCGCCTGCCGCGTCGAACCCGAACCGGTCTGGGCCGAGCAGGCGGTGAGCGCCGCGCTGCGGCTCGGCGACCGCGGCCTGCACGTGAGCGCGCTGGCCGCCGCCGCGCTGGCCGAGGTCGTCGCGGGCGGCTTCGACGCCGCCGCGGAGCTGGTGGCGCAGGCGGGCGGGCGGGTGGACCGGCTGGCCGACGTCGACGTGGCGGTGCACCTCGACGGGGTGGTCTGGCTGAGCTGGTGCGAGGTGCACCTGGGCGAGTCGACGGCCGCGGTGCGCCACCTGGAGCACGCGCTCGTCCTGGCCCGGGCGTCCGGGCGGTCGGTGGACACCACCCGGCTGCTGGTGGTGCTGGCCGCCGCCCAGCTCGACCTCGGGTCGGTACCCGCCTCCGCCGAGGCCGCCGAGGCCGCGGTGGAGGCCGGGATCGGGCTGCCCGGCACCGAGCTGCGCACGATGACCCTCTACGCCCACTGCCGCGCGCTCGCCCACCGCGGCGACACCTCCGCCGCGGTGGAGGCGGGGCTGGCCGCGACCAGGGCCGCCGAACCCGGCCGCGGGCTGTGGTGGTCGCTGGCCTGGCTGGCCCTGGCCGAGGCCCGCCTGCTGCACGGCGACCCGCAGGGCGCGGTCACCGCCGTCCGCGCGGTCGTCGGCGACGGGGGGCTGGCCGCGGTGCCGCCGATCGCCCGCGCCGAGGTCGCCGAACTGGTGGTGCGCGCCGAACTGGCGCTGGGCAGGCCGGAAGCCGCGTGGGGCTGGGCCGAGCGGCTCGACCCCGCCGAACCGCACCGCGCCGGGTTCGCCGCGCTCGCCCGCGCCCAGGCGCTCACCGGCAGCGACCCGACCGCCGCTGCCCTGCACGGGGCGCAGGCCGAGTCGGCGTTCACCGCCGCGGGCAGGCGGCTGCTGGCGGGCCGGGCCCGGCTGGTGACGGCCTCGGCGCTGCTCGCCGCGGGCAAGCAGGCCAAGGCCGCCGCCGAGCTGTTCCGCGCCGAGCAACTGCTGCGCGAGTGCGGGGCCGCCGCGCTGGTCGAGCGCGCGGTCGCCGAGCAGCGCAGGCTCGCCAAGGCCACCCAGGCCCCACCGGAGCCCCGGGCCGGGCTGGCCACGCTCACCGCCCGCGAGCGGCAGGTGGCCGACCTGGTCACCAGCGGGCGCACCAACCGGCAGATCGCCCAGCGGCTCGGGGTCAGCGACAAGACCGTCGAGGCGCACCTGGCCAGGGTGTTCGCCAAGCTGGGTGTGGGTTCCCGGGCCGCGGTCGCCAGCGTCGTCGCCCGCTCCCGCACGGCCGTCGGCCTGCTCAGCGAAGGTGCGTGACCCGCACCCGTCCTCCTCCCCGTCGCGACCTGAGAATTCGGAGTTCCCCATGCTCGATTCCCTGCGCTGGCTGGGGCTGCTGCTCGGTGCCCTGGTGGTCACCCTGGCGGTGGCCAAGCTCGGTGCCCTGCTCGCCAGGGCGGTGCGGCAGCCCGGCGTCGTCGGCGAGATCGTCCTCGGCCTGCTCACCGGCCCGTTCCTGCTGTGGGTCGGCGGGGACGGCGTGCGCGCCGCGCTGCTGGGCGAGGGCAGGCTCGACGTGCTCAACACGGTGGCGCACGCCGGTCTGGTGCTCTTCCTCGTCGGCGTCGGGCACGAGCTCAAGGTCGGCACCGGCATCCCGCGCGCCAGGGCCCTGGTCCTGACCTCGACCGGGGCGCTGCTGCTGCCCGCCGTCGCGGGCCTGCTCATGGCGCTGTGGGTCGGCGGGCAGGGCGCCGACCTGCGCGGTACGGCGCCGACGTCGTCGTTCGTGCTGGTGATGCTGGTGGCGCTGACCGTCACCGCGGTCCCGGTGCTGGCCAGGATCCTGGACGAGAGCGGCCGGATCCACACCCCCGCGGCCCGGCTCTCGCTCGGCGCCGCCTCGCTCATCGACCTGGTCGCCTGGGCGGTGCTCGCGGTGGCGATCACCGGCGCGACCGGCTCGGGGGACCTGCTCTCGGTCCTGGGCAGGCTGGGGGTGCTGGTCGGCGTGGTGCTGGTCATCACCTCGGTCGGGCGGCTGCTGCGGATCGAGCGGGTGCGCGCCGCCGCCGGGGCGCACCGCCGGGTGTCGATCGTCCTCATCGGACTGGCCGCGCTCGGTGTCGCGGTGCTGGCGAAGGCGCTGGGGATCAACGAGATCATCCTCGCCCTGGCCGTCGGCCTCGCCCTGCCGGTGGACGGCGAGCGCGGCACCTGGACCCCGGTGGCCACGACGGTGGCCCGCGCTGGCCGGGAGCTGGTGCCGGTGTTCTTCTTCGTGACCGGCATCGGGGTGTTCGCCGCGCAGGTCGGGTCGATGCCCTGGGCGGCGATCGGGGTGGCGCTGGTGCTGGCCGTCGCGGGCAAGGTGGGCGGCAGCTACCTCGGCGCCCGGGCAGGCGGCAGCACGCCGAAGGAGAGCCTGGAGCTGGCCATCCTGCTCAACACCCGCGGCCTCACCGAACTCGTCGTGCTCCAAGCCGCGTTCGCCGCCGGGATCATCACCCCGGCGCTGTACCTGGCCCTGATCGTGATGACCCTGGTGACCACGGCCATGACCGGGCCGCTGCACAAGCGGCTGACCCGAGAGCCCGCCGAGATGAGGTCAGCGTGACCGCCACCCGATCCGCCGCCGACCGCTTCTTCGCCAGGCAGAGCGCGCTGGACCCGGTCCGCGCGGCGCTCTCGGGGGCGCCGGTCGACCCCGGCGCCCTCCCCGACTACTCCCCGGCGGGCTGCGCGGCCCGGGCCGACCTGCTGCGCTCGACCGACCCGGGCGGCGACCCCGCACTCGCCGAACGCCTCGCCGCCGAGGCCGCCTACACCGAGGCCGGGCTGGCCACCGAGCTGAACCTGGTGACCTGCCCGCCGGTGCTGCTGCGCGAGCACCTGGGCCAGCTTGCCAGGGACGGCGACCCGGCGGTGCTCGCCGAGACCCTGGCCGGGGTGCCCGCCGCGCTGCGCGGGTACGCCGAGACCCTGCGCGCCGCCGCGCTCCCACCCGCCCGGCGGCAGGTGGAGATGGTGCTCGGCGCCGTCGGCTCCTGGGCCGCGGGAACCGAGTTCGGCGACTCCCCGCACGCGGAGGCGGCCCGGCGGGGCTACGCCGAACTCGCCGCGGTGCTCACCGAGGAGGTCCTGCCGACCGCCCGCCCCGAAGACGGCGTCGGCGCCGACCGCTACCGCGCCGCCGCCCGGTTCCACCTCGGCGAAGACCTCGACCCGGCCCACTGCCACGAGGTCCTGGTGGCCGAACTCGACGAACTCCGCGCCGCCTCGGCCGCGTTGGCCCCCCGGGGCGTCCGGGAAACCTGCGCCGAGCTGAACACCGACCCCCGCTGGACCGTCACCGGCCCCGGCGCACTGCGCGACTGGGCGACCGAACGCCTCGACACCGCCGCCTCGGTGGGCCGCGACGTCCTGGCCGCGGCGCCACCGGGCCTGGGCGCGGTGCAGGTGCACGTCCCGGTCGAACAGGGCTCCCCGCGCTACCTCCCACCCGCGGCGGACGGCTCCCGACCGGCCCGCCTGATCTGGCCGGTGCCCGCCGCGGACCCGGTCCCGGTGTGGAACCAGACGACGATGCTGCACCACGAGGGCGTCCCCGGCCACCACCTCCAACTGGGCACGGCGGTCCTGACCGCCACCTCCACCTGGGCCGCCCACACCGTCGTCCCGGGCAACGCCGAGGGCTGGGCGGTCTACGCCGAGGGTCTCATGCGCGACGCGGGCGCCCTGACCACCCCGCAGGAGCGCCTCGGCCACGTCCTGGGCCTCCGGCTCAACGTGGCGATGGCCCTGGCCGACCTCTCAGTCCACACCGGACTACCGATGGGCGACACGGGCCAACCGTGGACGCTCGACGGCGCAGCCGCGTTCCTCGCCGCCGAATCGGCGTTCGACGCGGGATCGCTGTACTTCACCGTCCTGCGCTCGGCGGCGTGGCCCGGTCAGGCGCTGACCTACGCCTGGGGGGCTCGGGTGTGGCAGGAGTTGCGCGCGGCCTCGGACGCCAAGGGGATCGACCCGCGCGAGTTCCACCGGCGGATGCTCGCGCTGGGCCCGTGCGGGCTGTCGGTGCTGCGCTCGGCCCTGGGGGCGTAGTGCTCCGGTGACCGGATGCGACGGTCTGAACAGGACAATCACCTGATCGTGGTGCTTGTGGCGCTTTCGTGCGGGGTATCCGCAACAACCCCACGGAGGAGGAACCATGACCACCGAAATGCCCTCGACCTTCCCGGCCACCCGACAGGCCGCGGACACCGCACCCGCCGGGATCCCCATGCCCGCCGAGGAGCCGAAGCACACGCAGCGGACCCCCGCGCAGGCCGCGCAGCGACACGCCGAGAGGCCGGAGGGCATGCAGAAGCCGGAGACCGCGCGGCAGGCAGCGGAGGGGCCCAGGAACACCGAGATGCCGAAGAGCACCGAGATGCCGAAGGACACCGCGAAGGCGGAGGACGCCGACAACGGTGGACTGCGGATCGCCGGTGTCCGGCTGCCGGTCCCCACGATGGCGCCCGCCGACTCCAAGCGCGCCCTGTGGTGGGGCGGGCTGGCCGCCCTCGCGGTGGTCGGGGTGCTGGAGTGGCCGGTGGCGGCGGTCGTCGGGGTGGGCAGTTTCGTGGCGGAGAAGCTGTCCCGGGAGGACGCTCGCACCGAGCCGCAGGCCCGGTAGCGCGGTCACCTCCGGTCGAGGAGGACCTTCACCAGCAGTGCGAGCGCTTCGACGGCCGCCGGGCTCGCCCCGGCGGCCGTCGCCGCTGCTCGGAGGGCGGGTTCGGCGTGGTGCAGGGCCGGGGCCAGCAGGGTCGAGGCGAGGACGACCGGGGTCAGCAGGGGCGCCAGTGGGGCGGTGTCGACGACCAGGACGGGACGCGTGTGCTCCCCGGTGGTCGGCTCGTGGATCAGCTCGAACATGGGCGTGTCCATTCGAGTGAGGGCGGTTCGAGCATCTCCCGTCGTCGGGCCGGGGCCAAGAAACGGTGTG